>CAZMMG010000007.1:0-19325 GCA_964567355.1 uncultured Neptunicoccus sp. | reverse complement strand
CAGTTCCACCATCAAAAACCTAATCAGACAAATACAATTGTTACAAAACACCCTCGACGAGATCACGAAATTATCAACTTGGCGTGAATGTTGTTCTGTTAACTAAAGGTTAACGCACACCTATCTGAAAGCACGGCTATGGGACTATATATACTTGGCATATTTGTCATCTGTTCGATCTACGTTCAAAAGCGTGGTAAAGTTCCGCATGCGACCCTGAAGCGAAAAATCACAGATCACAGCAATTTATTTTCGCCAATAAATTGTCTGTTCTATTTGACATCACGTTTCAAAAATAAGCCCTATATCGAGATGAAAAACTTCCCCGAACTTCAGGTCTTGGTCGATAACTGGAAAATCATCCGTGATGACGCCATGCGCCTGCGAAATGCCTCGCAGATCAAAGCCTCGGATAACAGGGATGATTTGGGCTTTAATTCTTTTTTCAAAACCGGCTGGAAGCGGTTTTATCTCAAATGGTACGGCTCTGATTTGAAATCCGCAAAACGGCTTTGCCCGACCACGGTCGATATGTTGAAAAAAATTCCTTCGGTAAAAGGCGCGATGTTCGCGATGTTGCCACCCGGGGCGACTTTGGTCAGGCACCGTGATCCCTATGCCGGCTCTTACCGGTTTCATATGGGGTTGATGACGCCCAATTCGAAAGATTGTTATATCTCGGTCGATGGCGAAAACTATTACTGGAAAGATGGCGAAGCGGTTTTGTTCGACGAGACCTATATCCACTATGCCGCTAATAACACTGATCAGGATCGCACCATCCTGTTTTTGGGCGTAAAACGACCTGTGAAATACAAAGTCGTTGCTTGGATCAACACCCTGTTTTCACGCATTGTAATCGCCGCCTCCGCCACCAAGAATATGGACGGTGACCGTGTCGGCGCATTAAACCGTATTTTTCCAATGCTGATGAATATCCGCGTGGTTGGAAAGCGGCTGAAAGCCTATAATCAGACGCTTTACTATGTAGTGCAATACGGGATTTATCTGGGGTTGATCTATCTGATCTTTTTTTAGGCACACACAAAAAAGCCCACAGGTTTTCGCCCATGGGCTTTTCAGGAAGAAAGAACCGGTCTAGCCAAACTGGTTCATGGTGTTGTCTTTACCGCCTGCTTTCAAAGCAGCTTCACCGGCGAAATATTCCTTATGATCGTCGCCCATGTCAGAACCCGACATATTCTGGTGCTTCACACAGGCAATGCCTTGGCGGATTTCCCGGCGCTGAACGCCTTCGACATAGCCAAGCATGCCCTGATCACCAAAATATTCACGTGCCAGATTGTCAGTAGACAGGGCTGCTGTGTGGTAGGTTGGCAGGGTAATCAAGTGGTGAAAAATACCCGCATCACGCGCCGCATCCGCTTGGAAAGTGCGGATTTTATCATCCGCTTCCGTGGCCAGTTCAGTGGCGTCGTAATCCACCGACATCAGGTTGGCGCGATCATATGCAGAGACATCCTTACCGTCTTCAACCCATGCATCAAACACCTGTTGACGGAAATTCAGCGTCCAGTTGAAGCTGGGTGAGTTGTTGTAAACCAGCTTGGCGTTCGGCACAGCTTTACGGATTTCGCTGACCATACCGCCGATTTGGCCGATATGCGGCTTCTCGGTTTCAATCCAGATCATATCGGCGCCATTTTGCAAAGCAGTGATACTGTCCAGCACGCAGCGCGCCTCGCCAGTGCCCTGCTTAAACTGGAACAGATTGGACGGCAGGCGTTTCGGGCGCACCAGTTTACCGTCTTGTTTAATCACCAGATCACCGTTGGCCATATCGTCCAAAGACACCTCATCACAATCAAGGAAACTGTTGTATTGGTCGCCCAAATCGCCCGGCGTGTTGGTCACGGCGATTTGTTTGGTCAGCCCCGCCCCCAGACTATCGGTGCGGGCCACGATGATGCCGTCTTCAACACCCAATTCCAGAAACGCATAACGACAGGCGCGGATTTTTTGCAGGAAGTCTTCGTGTGGAACGGTCACTTTACCGTCTTGGTGGCCGCATTGTTTTTCATCCGAGACCTGATTTTCGATCTGCAAAGCGCAAGCCCCTGCTTCGATCATTTTCTTGGCCAAAAGATATGTCGCTTCCGCATTGCCAAAGCCTGCATCAATATCTGCGATGATCGGCACCACGTGGGTTTGAAAACTGTCAATTTTTGCTTGCACTTCGGTTTTTGCTGCCGCATCTGTTGCCGCGTCCAAGGCGCGGAACAAGCCGGCTAATTCGCGCGCATCCGCTTGGCGCAAAAATGTATATAGCTCTGCAATCAAGGCAGGTACGGATGTTTTTTCGTGCATTGACTGGTCAGGCAACGGCCCGAACTCGGAACGCATCGCGGCAACCATCCAGCCCGACAGGTACAGATATTTACCTTTGGTGGTACCAAAATGCTTTTTAATCGAAATCATTTTCTGTTGGCCGATAAATCCATGCCAGCAGCCCAAAGATTGGGTGTATTGCGCACTGTCAGCGTCATATGCGGCCATATCGGCGCGCATGATCTTGGCGGTGTATCTGGCAATGTCCAGACCGGTTTTAAACTGGTTTTGCATCCGCATCCGCGCCACATAATCGGGATTGATCGCAGCCCAGGCGCTTCCATATTCGGCAATCAGGTTCTGCAGCGCGGTATTTTGGGTATCATAGGGCATTTCATCAGTTCCTTGGTTGGGTAAAGCCGCTGGCGACTCAGGTGTAAATCTGTGACTAGATTTACAAAACAAGATAAAGGAAGTGCTGAAATTATTGGGAAAACAGGGGTTTTTCGTGTGGGCTTGTGTGGGTCGTGTAAATCTTGACTTGTAAACTTGTAAATTTTGTAAACTTTAAGCCGCGCCCTATTCGGACGCAGCCCTAAAGATCGCAATTGTTTACCCATCGACCCGAATAGTAGAGTTATTCGGATTATAAGGACTGTCTTCGACAACCTCGGCATCCCATAACTCACGGAACATCCTGACTTTCAGTTTTTGCCCCACAACCGCCAGTTCAGGCGGCAGATAGCCCATGCCGATGGATTTCTCAAATGCCACCGAGTACCCCGCCGATGTCAGGCGGCCTACTTTGGTGCCGTCAAGATACAAAGCCTCGCGCCCCCAAGGGTCGGCGTCCGACGGTCCGTCGATCAGCAAGGTGACGCATTTTACGCGGATACCTTTGGCCTCCATTGCAGCCTTGCCGTAAAAGTCTTTCGACAGGTCGATAAAGCGCGGCAAATCAGCCTCGGCAGGGGTCGCATCACGGCCCAGTTCGGTGCCAAACGCGCGGTAGGATTTTTCTTGCCGCAACCAGTTTTGCGCCCGTGCCCCGACCAGTTTCATATCAAACTCGGCCCCGGCGTCCACCAACAAATCCCACAGGTAATTCTGCATTTCGATCGGGTGGTGCAATTCCCAGCCCAATTCACCAGTATAGGCCACCCGAATGGCATTAACCGGGCACATGCCCAGCTCGATGGATTTTGCCGATAACCACGGGAAACGTTTGTTAGAAAGTGCTGTTTCAGGATATGAATCGCGGATAATTTTATTCAAGACATCGCGGGTTTTCGGCCCGGCAATAGCGAACACGCCCCATTGATTGGTCACGTCCTGAATTTCGATATGGCCAAACTCAGCCATTTTATCAGCCGCGGCCTTGCGCAGATAATCCGCATCATAAGCCGTCCATGCACCGGCAGACACCAGATAATAACTGTCCTCAGCATTGCGCACGATGGTGTATTCGGTGCGCGTGGTGCCGTGTGATGTCAGCGCATAGGTCAGGTTGATACGGCCAACTTTCGGCAACCTATTACAGGTGAACCAATCAAGGAATTGGGTTGCGCCAGCGCCCTTGACCACGTGTTTGGTAAAGGCGGTTGCATCGATCAGGCCAACGCCTTCCCGAATGGCCTTGGCTTCTGCATGGGCATATTGCCACCAACCACCACGGCGAAAAGATCGTGCCGCATGATCATCAAAACCTTTGGGCGCATAGTAGTTGGGCCGTTCCCAACCGTTGACTTGGCCAAACTGCGCCCCCGCCGCTTTTTGGCGGTCGTAAGCGGGTGATGTGCGCAACGGGCGTGCCGCTTCACGTTCCTCGTCAGGGTGGTGCAGCGTGTAAACATGCTCATAGCATTCTTCGTTCTTGCGGGTCGCATATTCCGTAGTCATCCACGAGCCGTAACGTTTCGGGTCAAGGCTGGCCATATCAATCTCGGCCTCGCCTTCAACCATCATCTGCGCCATATAGTTGCCGACACCGCCCGCTGCGGTAATTCCGAAACTGAAGCCTTCCGCCAACCACATATTACGCAGGCCGGGGGCAGGCCCGACCAAAGGATTGCCGTCGGGCGTATAACAAATCGGACCGTTGAAATCGTCTTTCAAGCCGCTTTCTTCGCAAGACGGCATGCGGTGTATCATCGCCATATATTGCTCTTCGATACGTTCCAGATCGAGCGGGAACAGGTCGGCACGAAAGCTGTCGGGCACACCGTATTTGAACCGCGCAGGCGCATTTTTCTCGTAAACCCCCAGAACCCAGCCGCCGCGTTCTTCGCGCACATAAGATTGCGCATCGGCATCGCGAATGACAGGGTGTTCGGGATTGCCGTCAGCGCGCCATTGTACCAAAGCCGGGTCTTTGTCGGTGACAATAAACTGGTGTTCCACAGGGATTGCAGGGATTTTTATACCCAGCAGTTTCGCAGTGCGTTGCGCGTGGTTGCCGGTGGCAGTGACCACATGTTCCGCCGTCACAATCACCTGCTCATCGGACGGCACCAGATTGCCGCCTTTTTCCACCATCTTGGTACAGGTCACTTTCCATTCGGAACCAGTCCACTCATAACCATCCACTTGCCATTTACGCTCAATGGTCACACCGCGTTGCCGCGCGCCTTTGGCCATGGCCATGGTCACATCTGCGGGATTGATATAGCCATCAGTCGGGTGGTAAATAGCCCCTTCCAGATCATCGGTGCGAATAAGCGGCCAGCGTTCTTTAATCTCATTGGGGGTCAAATGGTAGTACTCGATACCAACAGTTTCCGCCGTGGTGCCGTAAAGCATGTATTCATCCATGCGGTCTTTGGTTTGCGCCATGCGCAGATTGCCAACAACCGAAAAGCCCGCGTTCAGGCCGGTTTCTGCTTCCAGTGTTTTATAAAAATTCACCGAATAATCATGTAAATGCGTCGTGGCGTAACCCATGTTGAACAAAGGCAGCAGGCCAGCGGCGTGCCAGGTAGACCCCGATGTCAGCTCATCACGTTCCAACAGCATCACATCTTTCCAGCCGTATTTCGCCAAATGATAGGCAATGCCCGCACCAACAGCACCACCGCCAACAACCAAAGCTTTTACATGGGTTTTCATGAGGTCTATTCCTTAAATTTGAATTCTTATGCAAGATTGCAAAATTTATCTCTAAAATGCCAGAGTGAGCCGACTGATTTGGGGGAAAAACGACATGCCGGGTCATGATTTGGCTCTGGCATCCGCTAGGGCGGACGACTATGTTTGCCTAAAATCTGCATGGAGCATCTGATGGCAAATCTCAATCCTTTCTTTTCCGACTGGAATACCCGGTTTGAAATCCCGCCTTTTGATCAGATCAAGGACTCAGATTTTGCGCCAGCATTTGACGCGGCATTTAAACAGTCGCGTACAGCAGTGGATGCAGTAGCGGATGCGCAAGACGCCCCGACATTTGCCAACACCCTTGAAGCTTTGGAACGTGCTGACCCGTTGATGGACAGGGTTGCAGGGGTATTTATGAACTTGATGGGGGCAAATTCCAACAATGTGCTGGAAGCCCTGCAACGTGATCTTGCCCCAAAATGGGCCGCATTCAATTCCGAAACCATGATGAACGCCAAACTGTTCGCCCGTATTGATACGCTTTATGCGGGGCGCGCGGAATTGGATCTTACCCCCGAACAATTGCGGGTGCTGGAACTTTACCACCAAATGTTCGTGCGCGCGGGTGCCAATTTGCAAGGCAATGATCGCACACGACTGGCGGAGATTATGCAACGGCTGGCGGAACTGGGCACCGCGTTTACCCAAAACCTGCTGGCCGATGAACGTAACTGGTTCATGGAGCTTACCGAAAACGATCTTGCAGGCTGTCCCGATTTTCTGGTGTCCGCCACACAAGAGGCTGCCAAGGAACGCGAATTAACGGGTTATGTCATCACCCTGTCGCGATCCTTGATCGTGCCGTTTTTGCAATTCTCGCCGCGCCGCGATTTGCGCGAAACCGCATTCAAGGCATGGGTCGCACGCGGTGAAAATGGCGGCGACACCGACAATCGCGACATTATCGCCGAAACCCTGAAATTACGCCAAGAGCGTGCCAACCTATTGGGCTTTGATACCTTTGCAGATTTCAAACTCGCCCCAGAAATGGCCAAAACCCCGAATGCGGTGCGCGATCTTTTGATGGCGGTTTGGGAACCTGCAAAAGCGGTCGCAAATGCGGATGCGGCCATTTTGGCAAAGCTTCTGCACGCTGACGGGATCAAGGCCGATCTGGCCCCTTGGGACTGGCGTTACTATGCCGAGAAACGCCGCTTGGCAGAGCATGATCTGGATGAGGCGGAACTGAAACCATATTTTCAACTAGATCAAATGATCGCAGCCGCGTTTGATTGTGCCAACAAACTGTTCGGGCTTAGTTTTACCCCGATAAATGCGCCTTTATACCATAGGGACGCCCGCGCTTGGGAAGTCAAACGCGGCGATCGTCACATGGCGGTTTTCATTGGCGACTATTTTGCCCGCCCTTCCAAGCGCTCAGGGGCTTGGTGTTCACGGTTTCGGGCTCAATCGGCACTCGATAGTGAGGTACGCCCGATCGCGGTGAACGTTTGCAACTTTGCCAAGGCCCCCGAAGGGCAGCCCAGTTTGCTGACATTTGACGATGCCCGCACCCTGTTTCACGAGTTCGGCCACGCGCTGCATTCGATGCTGTCGGATGTGACATACGGCTTTATTTCAGGCACATCGGTAGCCCGTGATTTCGTTGAATTGCCCAGCCAGTTATATGAACACTGGTTATCTGTGCCGGAAGTTCTGGAAAAATATGCCCGCCATGCGCAAACAGGCGAGGCCATTCCCGCTGATCTGTTGAACCGGCTTTTGGCCGCTGAAAACTTTGATCAAGGCTTTGCCACGGTGGAATATACCGCCAGTGCATTGGTTGATCTGGCGTTTCACACCGAAAACCCGCCTGCCGACCCGATGCAAAAACAAGCCGAAATACTAGATGATCTTGGCATGCCACCTGCCATCACCATGCGCCACGCCACACCGCATTTCGCGCATGTATTTTCTGGCGACGGTTATTCCAGTGCCTATTACAGCTATATGTGGTCGGAAGTGATGGATGAAGACGCCTTTGCCGCGTTTCGTGAAACGGGGGATGTTTTTGACCCTGACACCGCCAAACGGTTGCATGATAATATCCTTACCACCGGCGGCTCAAAAGATGCGGAAGAGTTATATATTGGCTTTCGCGGTGCCCTGCCAAAAGTCGATGCGCTTTTAAAAGGCCGCGGGTTGATTTAAGATCATAACCCATAAACCTTGCACCACTTCCGCGCGGTTTTACCAAAATATCAAGGGTTTGATCCTTGCCACCAATAGCCGGGCTACTTCCTGAGGGCATAACGCCTCAGTGATGGCATGGAAAAACTGCAGATCCTAACCAAAGGTACAGAAGTCAACTAGCCCCGGGTGTTGGAACCAAACACTAAACCAGAAAACTAGTTTAGTAATTCAAGACGTTCCGCACCACAACAACGTAGCATGATACGGTCTGCTATTTTGTGCGCAGAACCAGCTATGGGATAAGTTTGAAACGGCAGCAGGGCACCCCGCTTGCAAGCGTAATGGCTGCACATTCAGCCAGCCAAAGCTTCCTCATGAGTGCACAAGGTACAACACACGTGCCAAAATGACAGGAAGCCATGCAATCGGTGTAGGATTTATCGGGGTGCTTTAGGGGCGCAACTCTTCGGCCCAAACCCCCCAGAGATCAGATTTCTCAGCCCAGCCCTTATAACCATCCGCCGAAAGAAAACACCAGTCGAGTGCGCATGTGTGCAAATATGCAATCGCCCCTTCCTCGGCATAGGCAGCAGGCGCTGCCTGCGGGTTAGGCTTGATCCGCAATGCCACATTGGGCGCATTTATGATGACGCTTCGCACACCTGATAAAAGCGCGTAATGCATCCAGCCTCCCAGCCCGTCTTTGTCTTGAACCCGGCGCCAATGGCCGAATTCCGCCGTTACCATAAGCGGCGTGTTCATATGTTTGAACACCCAATCGATACGGTAGGTCAGCCCAGGGCCACGCCGTGCATTGCCGTTTTTGGCTTTCAAGGACACAAAACGCGGGATCGGTAGATTTGTCACCGCACCGCGCTCGATACTGTTATTTGCACTTGCCACCACAGAGATTGGCCAAACAACCAACATCGCGGCCACAAGACCTGCCAAAAGGGGTTTTATAAGTGTTCGTACCATTTATGTGCCTGCTCGGGCCGAAGTGTTTTTATCAAGGCGGCGGTTTCACCTTGCCCATGTTGCATAAAATTTGCCAGAATAGGCAGATAAAATCCAGCCCAATAGGTGAATGATGTCCAGTTCAAAACTAAGTGTTGTCGTGACGCGACGGTTGCCCGAAGCGGTTGAAACCCGTCTAACCGAATTGTTCGATGCCAAATTGAATAAAACCGACACGCCCTACACCCATGCTCAATTGATAGAAGCCCTAAAAACGGCGGACGTATTGGTGCCTACCTTAAGCGACCATCTGAATGCCGATACCTTGGCCAAGGCCGGCCGTCGATTAAAGCTGATCGCCAACTATGGCTCTGGCACCGATCATATCGACATTGAAGCTGCCAAAAACCAAGGCATCATGGTCACAAACACCCCTGGTCTATTGTCTGAAGACAGCGCCGACATGACCCTTGCGCTAATCCTGACCGTGATGCGCCGTTTCAAAGAGGGCTCGGCCGCATTGCAATCAGGGGCGTGGCCAGGCTGGGCACCCTCAGCGTTTCTGGGCACATCCATTGGCGGCAAAACCCTTGCAATCATCGGCATGGGCCGCGTTGGCATGGCCGTGGCGCGGCGCGCCAATGCGTTTGGAATGCAGGTGATCTATCACAACCGCAAACCGGTGCATCCCGAAATAGAGCGCAATCTGAATGCCACCTATTTTGACAAGCTAGATGACATGCTGCCCGTGGCCGATGTTCTGTCTTTGCATTGCCCCTACACCCCCCAAACCCACCATTTATTGAATACTGCAAGGCTGGCACTGCTAAAACCCACCGCCTTTGTCATCAACACCGCACGCGGTCAGGTGATCGATGAAGCCGCTTTGGTCAAGGCCCTGAAACAGGGCCAACTGGCGGGGGCGGGTCTGGATGTGTTTGAGAAAAGCAATCAGGTAAACCCCGATTTATGCAACCACGACAACGTGATGCTGCTGCCGCATATGGCCTCGGCCACCAAAGAAGCGCGGGTTGATATGGGCGAAAAGGTAATCTTGAATATCAAAACCTTCGAATTGGGCCACCGTCCGCCGGATCAGGTTTTACCGAAACGTTAGCCGCAAACCGTACAATCTGCAGCCCGCTGCAATCCGATCTTGCGGCTTTCGCCGTAAAGCGCGTCATAGATCAGCATCTCACCCGCCAGTGTTTGCCCCGCGCCGGTGATATGTTTGATTGCCTCTGCCGCCATGATCGAACCGATAATGCCCGGCAATGCCCCCATAACACCAGCTTCGGCACAGCTTGGGGCTAGGCCCTCTGCGGGTTCCTCGGAGAAAACGCAAGCATAACACGGCGCACCGTTTGCGGGATCAAACAGTGAAACCTGTCCTTCCCATTGGCTGATGGCACCTGAAACCAGTGGGGTTTTACTAGCAACACAGGCAGCATTTACCAGTGCGCGGGTTTTGAAATTATCGGTACCGTCCAGCACCAGATCATAATCGGCAAACAGGTTTTCCGCAATTTCCGCCGTAAGCCGACGATTATAAGGCCGGATGATGATATGCGGGTTCAGGGCTGCAAGCTTTGCTTCTGCCGCAAAAACTTTCGGCATATCCAACTGGTCTTCGTCAAACAGAACCTGACGTTGCAAATTCGACAGGCTGACCACATCGTCATCGATCACCGCCAATGTACCCACACCAGCGGCAGCCAGATATTGCAACACGGGCGAGCCTAATCCGCCTGCACCAATCACCAGCACTTTTGCCGCTTTCAGTTTCTGCTGACCCGTCCCGCCAACCTCGCGCAGCATCAAATGGCGGGCATAGCGTTCTATTTCGGTGTCAGACATCACGCTGTCGGTCATTTCCTGCGGCTCCTGTTTTTCTTTGGTTTTACGGTAGTTTCGCAAAAAACGGATGTAAAGCAACAGGCCTAGTACAAGCAAAGCCATAACAATGAACTGCAAGCGCTCATTACTGAAATAAACCCCGAACATGGTCATTTAGCCGCGACCCGTTGACCCGAAACCACTGGCCCCCCGCGTGGTTTTATCCAAGTCATCGACCAGCCGAAGTGCAACGCGTGTAACAGGCGCGAACAACACTTGTGCGATACGGTCGCCGTGATTGATCTGGAACGGCTCGGCCCCGTGGTTGATGATGATAATCCCGACCTCGCCACGATAATCGCTGTCTATAGTGCCGGGACTGTTGACCAAAGCCACGCCGCGTTTCAATGCCAATCCCGAGCGCGGCCTGATCTGCGCCTCGAAGCCTTGCGGTAGGGCTATGGCCAAGCCTGTCGGGATCAAAGCGCGTTCGCCGGTTTGCAAAGTCACGCCGCGTGTGCGCAAATCTGCCTTGAAATTGGCCCGCAAATCCATGCCCGCGGCCCCGTCTGTTTCATAAGACGGCAAATCAATGGCTGCATCCGACCCCCCGATGCGGGTGATATTGACCTCGATCATGGTTATGTTTTCCCCTGTCCCAAAACGTCTGCAATTTTAGCCGCGAGACGTTCCGCCACCGCATCCTTGCTCATACGCGGCCAGTCTTCGGCGCCCTGATCGCTGATCAGCGTCACAGCATTATCCACGCCCCCCATAATGCCGGTTTCGGGCGATACATCATTGGCGATAATCCAGTCACAACCCTTGCGTTTTAGCTTGGCTGCGGCATTTTCCAGCACGTCATCGGTTTCGGCGGCAAAGCCCACAACCAGTTGCGGGCGCCCCTTACCAAGGCTTGATGTGGTGTGCAAAATATCGGGGTTTTCGGCAAATTCCAAATTCGGCAATCTGCTCTCTTTGGTTTTCTTGATTTTCTTATCATTTGCATTGGCGACCTTCCAGTCGGCCACCGCAGCCGCAAAGATAGCCGCATCCGCAGGTAAAGCCGTCTTAACCGCCGTCAGCATTTCATCCGCCGTTTCAATCGGCACAATCTTGCAGCCTTCGGGCATATCCGCGCGTGCAGGCCCGGTCACAAATGTAACTGTTGCCCCCAAACCCACCAGCGCATTGGCAATCGCCGCCCCTTGCGCCCCTGATGAGCGGTTGGCGATATAGCGCACCGGATCTATTGGTTCATGCGTCGGGCCGGAGGTCACCAAAACATGGCGACCTTTCAGAGGGCCATTTAGAAGCGCGTCTTCCACGGCGGTAATGATTGCAAGCGGTTCCGCCATGCGCCCGGGGCCAAATTCACCGCAAGCCATATCGCCCTCATTCGGGCCGACAAACAGAATGCCGTCTTTAACCAGCTTGGTTGCATTGCCTTTCGTCGCCGCATGTTGCCACATGCGCACATTCATCGACGGCGCGATCAACACCCGCTTGTCGGTCGCCAGCAACAATGTGGTAGCCAAATCATTGGCCTGCCCATTGGCCATTTTAGCCATCAGATCGGCGGTGGCGGGCGCAACAACAATCAGATCAGCGGCACGTGACAGTTGAATATGGCCCATCTCGGCCTCATCACCCAAATCAAACAAATCACGGTACAGCTTTTCTCCAGCCAAAGCCGATACTGACAAAGGTGTGACAAACTCTGCCCCGCCTTTGGTCAACACAGGCACCACAGTTGCACCGCGTTCACGCAATCGGCGGATCAGATCAAGGCTTTTATAGGCAGCAATGCCACCGCCTATGATCAGCAGAATTTTACGTCCCGACAGCATGGGGCAAGGTTCCGTTACGGTTTCACTTGCACCACATGTAAAGCCGCACAGGCACCGGCGCAAGCGTACTTAAGCGTCCACCAATATCCGTGCCGCTTTGCCGACATCCTTTTGCAACCGTTTACGAAGTTTTTCCAGCGCGACCGCCTCGATTTGGCGCACCCGTTCTTTGGAAATTTTCAGCTCTTGCCCGATGTCATCCAACGTGCGTGGCACGTCCAGCATTTTACGCTGGGAAATAATGAACTTTTCACGCGCATTCAGGGCCGCCATCGCCGAATTGATCCAGCCGCGCATGGTTTGCAAATCCTGTGTGCGTTCCACTACTTCGGCGGATTGCGGCGTGGTATCCTCCAGCGTGTCCTGCCATTCGCGGGTATCCTCATCACTGGATTGCGGAGCGTTCAGCGAAAAATCCGACCCCGACATACGGCCTTGCATCATTTCCACATCCCGTACCGGCACGCCAACCTCTTGGGCTATCAACGCGTCCAACTCGGCACGGTTCAACTCTGCCCCGCTTTGCTGTGCCTCACGCTCGATTTTGGCCTGCACCCGTTTCAGGCTAAAAAACAACGATTTTTGCGATGTAGTCGTGCCCGTACGCACCAAAGACCAATTGCGCATCACGAACTCCTGCATAGAGGCCTTTATCCACCACTGCGCATAGGTCGAAAACCGCACTCCGCGATCTGGATCAAATTTTTCCGCCGCCTTCATCAGGCCGACGCCTGCTTCCTGTATCAAATCAGGCGTCGAGACCGAATAGCGTTTGAACTTCATCGCCATCGAGACCGCCAAACGCATATAGGCAGAAATCAGGCGGTGCAGGGACTTTTCGTCCCTGTGATCACGCCACGCAACCGCCAGTGCATACTCAGTATCCGCGTCCAGATATTCAGCCTTCATTGCGCGTTTGGTGAAATTTTTATCCGATTGTTCATCTAATGACATAATGTCCTCCAACCAACTCTGGTTATTTGGCCTTATCTGACCTAAAATAGTCAGGAATGTGAATAGGGAACACGAGAACGTGATGACAGGTGCAATTCCAAAACTAACTTTGGTGATCGGCGGGGCGGCTTCGGGCAAGTCGGACTTCGCCGAAAAACTTGTCATGTCAAGCGGCCTTGCGCGGACCTATATTGCCACCGCGCAGTCGTTTGATACGGAAATGGAACAAAAAATTGCCAAGCACAAGGCGCGGCGCGGCGCTGGGTGGCTAACCTATGAAAACCCCTTAGCCCCTTGGGAGGCCTTGGCGGATATTGCCCCCGCGCATATCACTCTACTGGATTGCGCCAGCCTTTGGCTGTCCAATATTTTGCTGGAAAACCATGATCTGGATGCGGCAAAAAGCCAACTGTTCGCAAGCCTTAAAGCCCATAAAGGCCCGATTGTCATTGTCACTAACGAGGTCGGTCAGGGGGTTGTCCCCGACAATGCACTGGCCCGGACATTTCGCCAGCAACAGGGTGAATTAAATCAGCAACTTGCCGCAATGGCCGATTTGGTGGTGCTGGTCTGGGCGGGCTTGCCGCTGGCGATAAAAGGCACATTGCCATGACCCGTTTCTGGTGGGTGCGCCACGGCCCGACCCATAAAAAAACCATGATCGGCTGGACCGATGCGCCTGCGGATTTATCCGATCTGGACAGGCTTGCACGGCTTGACGCACATCTGCCACAAGATGCGCTTATACTTTCCTCTGATCTGACCCGCTGTGTTGATACGGCCAAAGCCATCAGGGGCGAACGTACATTTTTGCCAGCCTGTGATAAACTCCGCGAACTGCATTTCGGCGATTGGGAAGACCAAAGTTTCGATGCGGCCTCTGGCCTAGATCCTGACCTGATCCGCGCTTTTTGGGACAAGCCCGGCGACACCCAAGCCCCTAACGGCGAAAGCTGGAACCAATTATGCTTGCGTGTCGGCGAGGAAGTCAATCACCTCTGCCGCAAGTACGAAGGCCGCGATATTGTCATTGTCGCACATTACGGCGTGATCCTGAGCCAAATACAGCACGCCGGCAACATGCCCGCCAAAGCCGCCACCAGTTTTCACATCGACAACCTGTCGGTTACACGGCTGGAACACTTAGGCGATGCGTGGCGCATCATGGGGGTCAATCACAAACCTTGATCACCGACATCACCAAATAACCTAGCGAAAAAATATGCCCCGCATCCAATAGGAACGGGGCGCATTCTCGATTTAGGTTTCAAAGCAACCTACATTTTTTGTAATTCAATAGCAATTACAACGCTTTAACTATATGTCCTATCTGGGACATTATCGATTTAAACCAAACCGTTATCCGCAAAAAGCTCTTTCAAATCCGCCTCGGGACGTGCCCCCATATGGCTAATCGCCTCGGCGGCGGCCACGCAGCCCATGGTACCGCAGGTCATCAAATCACGCCCCGAGGTCAAACCGAACAGAAAGCCCGCCGCAAACAGATCGCCCGCGCCCGTCGCATCGACAACCTTGGTTGCTGTTGCCGGTGCATGGATTTTACTGCCACCGTTCAAGATGTAAGCCCCCTTTTCACTGGCGGTACAGGCCACGGTTTCCACTTCTTTTGCCGCCAGCTCCATCGCAGCTTCCAGCGTATCGGTTTGATACAAAGCCTGCATTTCATGCTCGTTACAAAACAGCAGGTCGACATATTCGCGCACCAACGTGCGAAATGCATCGCGGTGACGTTCTACACAAAACGGGTCGGACAGGGTCAGGGCTACTTTACCGCCTGCAGCAGTTGTGGCTTCTATAGCCGCACTAAAAGCCGCTTGGTTGGCGGGGCTGTCAAACAGATAGCCTTCCAGATAGACCCAATCGGTATCGGCCAGCATATCGCGGTTTAAATCATCTGCCGACAATTCACATGACACACCCAGATATGTGTTCATCGAGCGTTCACCGTCAGGCGTGACCAAAATCAGGCAACGCCCGGTTTCGTTCGGGTGATCACTTGGCGCATGACGTGTGACAAAATCCGTGCCCTGCGCCTGAATATCATGGGCAAAAATACGCCCCAATTGGTCGTCGCGCAGCTTGGCCATAAAGCCGGTGCGCCCGCCCAAAGCTGCAACGCCTGCGATGGTGTTGGCTCCCGAGCCGCCCGAGACTTCCTCGGCTGGCCCCATCTTGGCATAAAGTTCCGCTGCGCGCTCCGTGTCGATCAGTTGCATCACACCTTTATCAATGCCCTGATCCGCCAAAAAACTGTCGTCGCAATGGGCCAGAACATCCACCAGCGCGTTGCCGACACCGACGATTTGGTATTTCTTGGTCATAGTGTTTTCTCCTCATAGGGGCATAAGTCCCGTATTAAACAATTCGGGCACACGGGCTTGCGCGCCTTACAAACGTAACGCCCATGCAGGATCATCCAGTGATGTGCATGGTGTTGAAATTCCGCAGGGATATTATCCTCGATAGCGCGTTCCACCTGCACCACATCCTTGCCCACGGCCACGCCTGCGCGGTTGCCGAAGCGCAAAATATGGGTATCCACCGCTTGTGTCGGTTGCTTGAACCACATGTTCAGCACCACATTGGCGGTTTTGCGCCCCACGCCGGGCAGGCTGACAAGGGCGGCGCGTGATGAGGGCACGATGCCATCGTAGTCGTCCACCAGAATTTGACTCATCTTCATCACGTTTTTAGCTTTTTGCCGGAATAACCCGATGGTTTTGATATGATCCGTTAGCCCATCAATCCCCAAATCCAACATCTTCTGCGGCGTATCCACTTTGGCAAACAGCTTTTCGGTGGCTTTGTTCACCCCAACATCCGTGGCTTGTGCCGACAAGGCCACCGCCACCACCAGCGTATAGGCATTGGTGTGGTTCAACTCGCCCTTGGGCTCAGGCTCTTCCGCCTGAAACCGGCGAAAAACCTCATAGATCGTATGATAGTCCAGTTGCTTTACCATGGCCGCTTTGTGGCACAAGAACCCCGTAAGGCCAAGCCTTTACCCACAAGAAACGGGTGGCGGTTTGGCAGGCATTGACGCATGATACCGCCATGAAACAAGATCCCTACCATTATGCCCTTATTGCACGCGCCATTGATCACATTGGCGACACTGTAAAGGATCACCCGAAACTCGATGATGTTGCGGCTGCCGTCGGCCTGTCGCCGATGCATTTTCAACGGGTATTTTCCGAATGGGCTGGTGTCAGCCCAAAAAGGTTCCAGCAATATCTGACGCTCAATCACGCCAAAACCCTACTGCATGACCGTTTCACAGTGCTTGAAACCAGCCATGAAACCGGCCTGTCGGGCAGCAGCCGCCTGCACGATCTATTCTTGAAATGGGAAGCCATGAGCCCCGGCGAATATGCCGCCAAAGGGGCGGGTCTAACGATATCTTACGGTTTTTTTATCTCTCCTTTTGGTGAAATGCTGGTGATGGGCACAAAACGCGGCATTTGCGGGCTTGGCTTTACCGCCGATACGGGGCGCGAATGTGCCTTGCGGGATTTACAAGCGCGCTGGCCCCGCGCGATCTATGAGGAAAACCCTGACAATCTGGATGTCGCAACCCTGTTGGGCAGCAACAAAGCGGCTAAATTGCACCTGATCGGTGCCCCGTTTCAAATCAAGGTCTGGGAAGCCTTGCTTAACGTTCCTTCAGGCCAAGTCACAACTTACAGCGAAATTGCGCAGGCCATCGGCCACCCCAAAGCGGTGCGTGCCGTTGGTACTGCCGTAGGTCGAAATCCGGTTAGCTGGCTAATCCCGTGCCACCGCGCTTTACGCAAGTCGGGGGGACTTGGCGGGTATCATTGGGGCATACCGGTAAAGCGCGCACTTTTGGCATGGGAAAGCGCCAGATATGAGGCCGAATAACAGGTGTCTCACGATATTACGCGAAATCATGCCAATTCTGTGACTTTCTTATATTATCCTTGAAAATCAGATTTTCTCTGCTTTTATATGAACCAATAATAACGATATAAAATCGAGAGCAGCTATGAAACATACAACATTGACCGTTGGCCTTAGCATCCTATCCGCTTTCTTTTTATCGGCTTGCGACACCATCGATAACAGCCCGCATTCAAAAACCATCAAAGGTGCAGGCGTCGGAGCCGCAACAGGCGCCGTTGCAGGAGCAGTTTTAGGTGATAGCAAAAATGACATCACTCTAGGCACATTAGCAGGTGCCGCTATTGGCGGCATTATTGGTAATAGCACCGAATAATCTAAGGATCAGTTAGTTATGAATACCGGTAAAGCAATCGGCCTAAGCGTTATATCCACCCTGCTTCTGGCAGCATGTGAACAGACCACAACCGGTCCTAACCCGAACCAGCACGCAATTCAGGGCGTTGGGATCGGAGCCGCAACAGGGGCGCTTGCGGGGGCTATTCTAGGCGACAACAAGAAATCCATTATTATCGGGGCTGCACTGGGTGCTGCGGCTGGCGGCTTGATCGGCAACAATTTGGACAAACAGGAAGCCGCCTTGCGCGGGGATCTGTCAAACGACGGCACGATCATTCGCAACACTGGCAATGAACTGATCGTAACCCTACCAGAGGGCATTACCTTTGACACCGATAGCACTTATGTGCGCGACAGCTTTCGGCCGGAAATCAACAAAATCGCGGCGAATTTGCAAGACTACCCCAACACGACTGTGGACGTTATCGGGCACACCGACAGCACCGGCGAGGCTGACTACAATCAGGCCCTTTCCGCCGATCGTGCCGCAGCGGTCACGGATATTCTACTTGAACAAGGGGTAGATCAAAGCCGTATCGTGTCCTACGGGCGCGGCGAGCGTGAACCCATTGCGTCAAATGACACGGAAAGCGGCAAAGCACAAAATCGCCGTGTGGAGATTATCATCCGCCCAAATGCGTGAATTAAATATGCCCACCTGAAGGCCGCCACTTCCTCCCCAGTTGCGGCCTTTTCTTTTGCCTGATAGAATGACAAACGGCCACACTATATTTAACGAAGCTGCTTGAGGGCACCATGCCATTTCAAAAAATCAATACCGAGCGAGTGGCAGACACGGTCATGCACCAAATCGAGCAGTTGATTTTACGCGGCATCCTGCGCCCTGGTGAGCGGCTGCCGTCAGAGCGCGACCTATCCGATAAAATGGGCGTGTCGCGCCCCTCTCTGCGCGAAGCCATTGCTGATCTTGAAGGTCGCGGGCTTTTGGCCACCCGCAAAGGCTCGGGCATTTATGTGGCCGACGTTTTGGGCAGTGCTTTTTCCGAACCGCTGATCCAGCTTTTTGCCAGCCACGAAGAGGCATTGTTCGATTACATCTCGTTTCGCCGCGATCTAGAAGGCATGGCGGCAGAACGGGCCGCAAGACTTGCCTCTGACACTGATCTGAAAGTCATCACCGCGCTTTTCAAAAAAATGGAAGCGGCACACGGAAAACGCAACCCGGCGGAAGAGTCTTCACTGGATGCCGAGTTTCATATGGCTATCGTTGAAGCCTCGCATAACGTGTTCATGCTTCATATGATGCGTTCCATGTTTGAAATGCTGCGGGCAGGTGTGTTCTACAACCGGCAGGTCATGTTCAAGGTGCGCACCACGCGTATCGCATTGCTTGACCAACACCGCACCATTCACGATGCCATTATTGCGCGCAATCCAACTGCCGCGCGAAATGCCGTCGAACAACATCTGGGCTTTGTCAAAAATTGCATGATCGAGAACCGCAAAAACGAACAAAATGAACGTGTCGCCCTGCAACGTTATGAGCACGAACAGAACAGACGATAAATACCCAACTGTTAGCTTGCCGTTATTTGCGGTTTTGTTTAATAAAACACCATGTCAAATCGCAAAAAAACTATTCGCAACTTTCTTGAATATGTTCCGGTTTTTCTTGTCATATCATTGGCAAGCCTGATAAGTTTTCGAATGCGCAACAAAATGTTTTCAGCTCTTGGTGGATTTTTGATCACCAAAGTTCCTGTCGCCCGCAAGCGTGTTCTAAACGTGCTGAACCGAGTTTATCCCGATATGCCGCAAAAAGAAAAAATGCGTCTTTGCAAAAAAATTGGCCAACAAACTGCGCTCGGTTGGTCTGAGGTTATCTTCAATGCCCTTTACAAAACTCATTTAAAC
>CAZMMG010000006.1:11158-20366 GCA_964567355.1 uncultured Neptunicoccus sp. | reverse complement strand
ATGCTAGACAGTATTACGGATGTGTCTGTGCGTGAAAATATCGGATTACGGGCGGAAAAATCTGCACGTCGCGACGCCAGCTTATTGGTGCAATGTGAGCATGTCGAGCCCTTCATGGCCGAAGCCGCTCTTGAGCCCGCAATTCGTGGTGAAATAACATGGCGGGCAGCGTCCCTTGCGCGATTGCAACGGGTGCCCGAAGCCTTTCGCGGACAGGTCAAAACTGCTATCGAAAGCTTTGCCCGCGATCGTGGGTTATCCGTTGTGGACGGCACAATTGAAGATGACGCTTTTGCCGCTTCGCGTATGAGCATGTGCCCGGTGGATAAGGGCTAAACAGATGGCCGATGCCCCTTATCTGATTGCATTGAACCTGACCGAGCGGTGCAATCTTGCCTGCGCCCACTGTTATCTGGACGCGAAGGTTTTGAAAGAGGGTGCAGTTGATGAACTAAGCACGACTGATCTAAAACGTGTGCTTGGTGAAATAGCCCAAGTCGGCCCCGAAGCGATGGTGGTTCTAACCGGTGGCGAGCCAATGTTGCGCCGCGATTTGCCCGAATTGGCCGCACATGCCAGCGGTTTGGGGCTGATGGTTGTTGTTGGTACAAATGGTATGTTGCTTAGGGCGGATCGGTTGCAAGAGTTACAACAGGCGGGCGTGTCGGGCGTCGGCATTTCTGTCGACTCGCTTAGCCCTGAAATTCACGATAATTTTCGTGGCCGCAAAGGTGCGTGGGCAAAAACCATGCAGGGAATTGACGCCTGCAAAGATGCGGGTATGCCGTTTCAGATACATTTTTCCGCTACGGATGAAACCGCTGATGAGATCGACGATATGGTTGCCTTTGCGCGTGATGCGGGGGCCATGGTGCTGCACGTATTTTTTATGGTTTGCACTGGCCGCGGCGAAAAATACTCCGGCATTTCACCCGAAAAATATGATAAGGTTTTGCGCCGTGTTGCCATTGCTGCGCGTCGCGAAAAACACTTGATGGTACGGGCGAAATGCGCGCCGCATTTCAAACGGATTGCGATAGAAATGGATCCGGAATGGCCAATTACTGCGGCACATGGCTACGATGCAGGCGGCTGTATCGCTGCCACGCGGTATGCGCGGATAACTCCAAATGGCGATGTAACCCCTTGTCCTTTCATGGAAAATTCTGCCGGTTCAGTGAAAGATAAATCGTTTGCCGAAATATGGCACAACGCATCTGTGCTAAACGCTCTGCGAGCCCCCAAACTGGAAGGCCGCTGCGGGGCTTGTGAATTTCAGAAACTTTGCGGCGGCTGCCGCGCCCGCCCGCTTGCGCTAAACGGCAACATGATGGGCGAGGATAATCTTTGCACATATCAACCGCAGGGCGGAGCGATCATCACACCGATGCTACCTGCAACAAGTGCTATGCAATGGGCCAAAGATGCACAAACACATATCGCCCGCATACCCGGTTTTGTGCGCCGTATGGTACGTCGCCGCGCCGAGGATTACGTGCGCGGTGAAGGTCGCAATGAGGTAACCAAGGCAGACCTGACATTACTGGCAAAACGCCGTTTCGGTGAGAGCGGCCCGCCTGCGTTTATTAAAAACATGCGGGGGCGAAATGAGCCATGATGTGATCGTTATAGGTGGTGGGGTGTCAGGACTGGCAACGGCCCATGCGCTAATGATACGCGGCTTTGACGTTCAGGTTTTGGAACGGCAAGTAACAGCAGGCGGCAATGCGATTTCCGAACGTTTCAATGGCTTTTTGATGGAGCATGGCCCAAGCACATTCAATGCCTCTGTATTTGATGCGGTGACGCATATCGATGTGCTTGGCTTGCTGAAAAATGCGCAGGATCTAAGCCCGAATGTGAAACGTCGCTATCTGCGCGACCAAGGAAAGCTAACGGGTATTTCAACACATCCCTTAGGGTTTGTCCTGTCAGGTTATTTATCGCCCAAAGCTCGTTTTTCGATGATGCTGGAAGGTTTTCGACCATGTAAGAAATCGAATTCTGAGGAAACAATCCACGCATTTGCCACACGCCGTTTCGGTCGCGAATTTGCTGATAGAGTCATTGATCCGCTTGCCGCAGGATTATTTATGGGCGATGCGCATCAACTGTCGGTAAACGGTGCCTTTGCGCGATTGGCCGATATGGAAAATTCGCATGGCTCGATTACCCGCGCCATATTGAAAGCCAAAAAGGGTAGCGAGCCAGGACGACATTTATACTCTTGGGCGGGCGGCATTGGCACGATTCCACAAATTTTATCTGGCAGGTTGGGCGGGCGGGTCCATACCGGTGTTGCAGTTTTAAAACTGCTCAAAACATCAAAAGGTTTTGATGTGCAAACCTCTGCCGGTACCCGTCAAGCCCGCGCTGTCGTTCTTGCGACCCAACCGCATGTGGCGGCAGGCTTGTTGGAACACCTTGATCCGGTTGCGGCAGATGCGGTTGGTGAAATTGCGGCACCACCCGTTAACGTGGTTTATTTTGGCTATAAGCGCGAACAGGTCGGGCATCCGCTGGACGGGTTGGGGTTTTTAGGCACCAAAGATACCAGCCGGATTATATCCGGAGCACAATTTTGCTCGACTATGTATACAGGCCGCGCACCCGAAGGCTATGTGTCAATTTCCGCTTATGCAGGCGGGGCGCGCAATCCCGAATTGGCGCGTGTTCCCGAGGCCGAAATCGTCGCACAAGTTCACGCCGAACTATCAGAGTTGTTGAACATTAAAGGCGATCCGGTCTTGCATAAAACCCGTCGTTGGGCATTGGGCTTGCCGCAATATACATTGGGTCACACCGCACGGGTGACAAATATCGAGACAACTTACGAACGTCTGCCGGGCCTGTTTGTGACGGGGAATTATCTGCAAGGCGTATCCGTGGCGAATTGCTTGAGTGCGGCAGTTGAAACTGCAAAACGGGTAGACCATAGTTTGGCTGGTCTAGCTGGTGTTTCGCAGCTTAAAACGGGATAAACTCTAACAAATCATCTTGATGAATTTCACCTACATCCGATGGAATGACAGCCAAGCCATCGGCAAGCGAAAGCGATGCCACCCGCCCAGAAAATGTGCTATCCATAAGATCCACCTGAAGCCTGCCTGCTTTTGATTTGCCCACAAAACGCGCAGGCCTAAACTCGCATCGGCCAGGCTTGCGCTTGATCGGGCTTGCACAGTGCACAAATGTGCGATTTTGCAAAGTAGCGTTTAGTCCGGCGCGTTTTTCCAGAATGCCTGCGCCGATAACCAACCATGTTACAAAGGCCGACACCGGGTTGCCGGGTAAACCGATAACGATGGTATTGCCGATGCTGCCAAGTGTAATCGGTTTGCCGGGTTTAATGGCGACTTTCATCACCGCCATTTTGCCGCCCGCCTGTTCAAACAGACGCGGCATGTGATCTTCTTCGCCGACAGAAACGCCACCAGTGGTGATAACCATATCGCAATTTGAACAGGCTTTTTCCAATGCCACCGCCAAAAGGGCGGGGGTATCAGGGACAGAGCCAAGATCGACAATCTCGATCCAATCCTTTTTCAGAAGCGACAAGAGGGTGTAACGGTTGGAGTTCCAAATCTGGCCCGGTTCCAACGGTTCACCCGGTTGGCGTAATTCGTTGCCGGTGGAAAAAATCGCTACGCGAATTTTACGGCGAACTGCGACAGTACCTGCACCAATGGCAGCTAATGCCCCTATTTGGCGCGGGCCAAGCTCGACATTTGCAGGCACAATAATTTGCCCCTTGGCCGCATCACCCCCTCGGCGACGAATATGTTGCCCCGATTTCGGTTTGCGCGAGAAATGCAGCATGTTTTCGTGCACCTCTGTATCTTCTTGCATGATGACCGCGTCAAATCCGGGGGGCACGATTGCCCCGGTTAAAATGCGCAAAGTAGTTCCCGGGCAGGGCGTAAACTCGCCCTTATCGCCAGCGGCGATGCGCCCGCGAATACGTAAAGACCAAGGGCCGTCGCCGGATAGATCATCCGTGTTGATCAGATAACCATCCATTGCAGAATTATCGAAAGGAGGTAACGGCAGAGGAGAAACCGCTTCTTGTGCCGATACCCTGCCCATAGCTTTGGTTAAAGAAACAGTTTCAATGTCATCGACCGGACAGGCCAGTTCAAGGCCTCTTTTTATTGCGACATCTAGCGGTATCAGTTTTGCATCCTTCTGGTCGCAACACCCACATGTTTCGTGTTCAATTGTCAAAGCGTCAGCCATGGAATACTTTCTTACGCTAAACCATCCCAACGGGTCAGCAAGGTTTCATATGCTATGCGCGGATAATGTTTTGGGGCGCATGTTGGTGTGCCGATGGCTATGAAACAGAGGAATGTTTCATCTTCGCTTAGGTTTAAAGCGGTGCGAAAACTTTGTGTGCGAACGGCCTGACCACTAAGGGCACGGGCACCGTAACCCATCGCATGTACGCCAAGAAGCACATTTTGCAATGCAGCCCCTCCCGAAGCCAATTGATCATCCACATGCGGCACATCGCTTTTGTGGTTCAGCCGAAGCACCAACCCAAGCAAAACAGGTGCGCGGCCAGCTTTCTCACGGGCGCGCAGTAGAGCATCGCTTGTTGCATTGGGTAGGCGTTCACGCAAAGCTGCCTCGAACACATCAGCCAGAGCAGTGCGATTATTTTGGGGAAATTCGATAAAACGCCAAGGTTGTAATTTACCGTGGTCGGGAGCAGCGGCAGCTGCCGCCATTAATTGCATAATTTGGCTAGGGCTAGGTCCGGGGTTTGCCAGTCGTTTGGGCGATACAGAATGTCGACTTAAAATCGCTTCAAATACGGTGGCTTGTGTGTTGTCGGATTTTAAATCCGCGTCTATTTTCAAAACGTTGTTCATTTTGGCCTAGTTTTGTAATTTATATGATCTGAATGCTATCAAATCAATGTTATAGGTAAATGACCCAGAGGTAATAAAATACTAAGAATTGTTAAAATTTGTAACGCCGGGCCGGTGTTTGCGATGCTTAACCTTCTTCAAGGGCCATGCGCAATGCAATAGACATATCCGTCAAATTTATTGGCTTATTAACCTTTTGTACATTTTCGAACCCTTCGGGGAATTCTGTTTTAGTATGATAACTGCTTATGATTATTGCAGGTAGATCTGCGCGAATTTTGCGCAGCCGAACAATCAATTCATCCCCGGTCATTTCAGGCATCATCATGTCGGTTACAAGCAGATCATAGCCTTGTGGATTGGTGCGAAACGCGTGCAAAGCCAATGCCGGGTTTGAGAATGCCTCAACCTGGTAACCAAGACGGGCCATCATCCTGCGGATCGTGTAAAGCAGGGTTTCTTCATCATCGACCAGCAAGATATGCTCATGCCCGCGTTGTAGTTTTAACCAGGCTTTGGTTTTGGCTGTGTGGGCTTCATATTGTGGAAACAGCAACGTGAATGTGCTGCCTTTAGCACGCGCGCTTTCCAGTGTTACCTGACCATCGGCTTCTTCAACCCAGTTGCAAACAATCGCAAGTCCAAGACCTGTGCCTTTGCCTACCGATTTGGTGGAAAAGAAGGGTTCGAAAATCTTTTGCTGGATATCCAATGGAATTCCCGGCCCGTCATCACTGATACGAATACGGATGGTTCCAATAGCGTCCTTGGGCAACTTCATAAGTCCGCCCTGCCCGCCAATGGCAATGTGATCCAGATACAGGTTAATACTCCCCCCCCTGTCCCCGATCGCTTCAACCGCATTGTGGCACAGGTTCATAATGATCTGAAAAAAGGCAGTAGGGTCAATATCGGTCGCAACCACATCGTTTTTCGCATGAAGTTTGATATGGATTGTGGGCGGGGTCGACACCTGGATCAGCTCTAATGCTTCGTTAATGGCACTGTGCAGATCAAGCCGCTGTGCTTGCCCCGGCTGTTGTCGGGCAAAAGTCAGTAATTGTTGAATCAAAGCGCGCGCGCGCCGAGATGCTAGTTCGATCTGGCTTACGCTCGTCATGACATCATCGGGCGCATTCCAATCTTTTGCATCCAGCTTGATCAATTCGGTGTTTCCGATGATGGTCATCAGAACATTGTTAAAATCATGGGCAACTGAGCCTGCAAGAATGCCCACTGCTTCCATCTTCTGGATATGCTCTATATGCCTGTCGACCCTTCGTTTTTCAGTGATATCTTCTGCCACACCGATGTAATTTGTAATCTCGCCGGCCTCATTTAGAAGTGGTAAAATTTGGGTTGATGCCCAGTAATGGCTACCATCTTTACGCAGGTTTTTGAATATTCCAGACCATGGCCGACCGTTATGCAATCCTTTCCAAATATCCAGATAGGCAGCTTCTGACGTGTGGCCGGATTTCAAGATACTGGGGGTTTTTCCAATCAGATCTTGTTCTGAATAACCGGTTATTTTCAATAGCTTGCGATTAACAAACTCAATTTTTCCATGAATGTCAGTGATTAAAATAGAAGCGGGACTTTGCTGCACAACCCATGCCAGTTTGCGTTCCTCTTCTTGGGCATGTTT
Source organism: uncultured Neptunicoccus sp. (assembly GCA_964567355.1). Classification (GTDB taxonomy): domain Bacteria; phylum Pseudomonadota; class Alphaproteobacteria; order Rhodobacterales; family Rhodobacteraceae; genus Amylibacter. Next base: position 13,844 of record CAZMMG010000006.1, on the reverse strand, counting down.
ACGCGCCTCTAGCTCTTTGATTTGGGCGGCATTGCTGCGTAATGTGTTGTCGATTAACGTGTGGAACAACAGCGCCAAACCGCCTACCAGTGCGGCAAGCAAAATCATCACCCCGGCAAGCGAGCGCACCAGAACGTCACCGTCGGAAAGCGCATTGACGATATCGGATAAATTGCGCTGACGCTGATCCTGCCAGTGACTTTCCAAAAGGCCGAGAGCTTGCAATGCATCAGTATCATCGACCCGAACAATAGCATCAATTTCTTGTGGCGATAGGTTTTGTGTAATGCCAGCAGTAATTTTGTCGATGTTATTGGAATATTCTTTTACAACGCTGCGGATACGGTCCAAAGCCTTCTGTTCAATGATATCCGGATCGGAACTTTGATAGCTATCAATGGTTTTCAGCAAATAGGTTGTTTGTACCCTTAGAGTTTTGGCATATTTATCGTCCTGACGAAGAACATAATTCTTGAAGTTATGGATCATCCCTCCGTATCCAAAATAACCACGGATCTCCGAAATCCAGATGCCGCGAGGATCAGCTGCTTCGGAATAATCCTGCCAGCCTTGTTTTATCAGGCGGAACCGTGTGCTGGTTTCATAACTTAATATCAGCATGACAACCAAGACCAACGCCAACAAACCCGCACCCATAATGGCTATCGGTGTCATTTGCAGTCTGCGCTTTAATCTGCTTCTGATACGGTCTGAATGCACAATTGGCCTCTTGATTTACTATGCAACTCTACCTGACATATAAAATAGTTTCCATTGTTACCCGAAGATTTTAGGAAAAACTGAATAAATGGGTTATGTTTTGCTAAACTGTAAGATGTTGATTCTAAACCAAAGCAACTTTGGGATACAAATCAAATCCGGGAGAAAAGGTGACACATAAAGAGCAGATCCTTGTTGTCGATGATGACCCTCAAATCACGTCATTTCTGAAGCGATATCTTGAAAAACAGGAATACCGCGTTATCTGCGCGTCTGATGGGCGCGAGATGCGGAACAAACTTTTGCGCGAAGCCGTTGATTTATGTATTCTGGATATTGGCCTGCCAGGGAAAAGCGGTCTTGATATCACACGTGACCTGCGCGCCACGTCGAATTTGCCCATTTTGGTGCTATCGGGTCGTGACGAAACCTTTGATCGTGTTGTCGGGCTGGAATTCGGTGCCGATGATTACATGGTTAAACCGTTTGAACCGCGCGAATTATTGGCACGTATCCGCACTATTTTGCGCCGAAGCAAAGCTCCCATACAACAACAGGACCGCGATTCTTCACCAAATTACCGGTTTGACAACTGGATATTCAATTACGGGGCACGCACACTGATTAATGTGGATAACGGTGAGCCACTGATGATGACGACAACCGAATTTGAAATATTGAATATTTTTGTGACCAACCCCAGTACCATCTTCAGCCGCAACCAACTACTTGATGCGGCGCGCGGTCGCGAAAGTTTTTCCGGCGACCGAGCAATTGATGTTCACATCATGCGTATCCGTAAAAAACTTTCCCCGGAAGACCCATCAGGGCAGGGTATAATTAATACAGTCCATGGAATGGGTTACAGCTTTACCGCCAGTGTGACGCGAATTGATCTATAGAAAAGTGCCATTAATAGTATGGTTCATATGAAAAGATGGTGACCCTGGCGGGATTCGAACCTGCAACCTGCCCCTTAGGAGGGGGCCGCTCTATCCAGTTGAGCCACAGAGCCACTGCCCCTGAAAGCCACAAGTTTTACCTAAAATCAACCGTCTTTTGTGGTTCTGTTAAAGCAATTGTGCCAAAGTGAACCCAATAAGGGTGAAAACTGCTGCACCGGTTAATAGCTTGATAACTTTTCCGGCACTTGACTTTGGTGGTGTGGTCGGTGTGCTGGCGTTTTCGCTCAGAACCCGCTCTATAATTTCTGGCAGTTTGGGCCCGAAGCGGGACAGTACCTTTGCCGCACGCCCCAAATCACGGATTATGGCGCGGGGGCCAAGATGGTTTTTGATGTAATCCTCAACCTCGGGTTTGGCGGCATCCCACATATTCAGGTCGGGATCAAAGGTGCGCGCCACGCCCTCGACGACAACCATTGTGCGTTGTAATAGGATCAATTCGGTGCGGGTCTCCATGCCAAAGCGTTCTGTGACTTCAAATAGATGTGACAGAAGACGTGCCATGGAAACCTGACTGGCGCCGTGACCAAAAATCGGCTCGCCCACAGAGCGCAGGGCTTGGGCAAAGGCATCCACATCCTGATCGGCGGGAACATAGCCTGCCTCAAAATGCACCTCGGCAACACGGCGGTAATCCTTGCGGATAAATCCCATCAGAATTTCCGCATAGACCCGCCGTGTATATTCATCGATACGCCCCATAATACCAAAATCCAGTGCGACCAGATCACCGTTCGGGGCCAGCTTTAGGTTGCCTTGGTGCATGTCGGCATGAAAAAATCCATCGCGCAGGGCGTGGCGTAAAAACATGTGAATGATGCGGGTGCCAAGTTCATGCAGGTCGCGCCCGCTGGCCTGCAATTGTTCAACATCACCCAAAGGAATACCGCCAGCCCATTCCAGTGTCATCACACTGCGGGCCGAGTAATCCCATAGCAGCTTCGGGACATAGAAGCCTTCATCCTTTGCGGTATTGGCTTCAAATTCCGAGGCGGCGGCAG
>CAZMMG010000006.1:0-11058 GCA_964567355.1 uncultured Neptunicoccus sp. | reverse complement strand
ACATAGAAGCCTTCATCCTTTGCGGTATTGGCTTCAAATTCCGAGGCGGCGGCAGCCTCCATCCGCAAATCAAGCTCGCCCTTAACGATGCTGTTGAAATGTTCGATAACTGCAGTGGGACGTAGGCGGCGTGATGCGGGGGATAAAAATTCGATGGTTTGCGCCGCGAAATAAAACGCGTCCACGTCCTTGCGAAAGGCGCGCTCAATATTGGGCCGCAGCACTTTGACCGCCACTTCCTGACCTGTTTTACGTAATCGTGCATAATGGACTTGTGCGATAGAGGCGGCCGCTACGGGTTCGCTAAATTCGGAGAACAGCTCTTCCGTAGTTTGGCCCAGTTCCTGTAAAATTTCGGCTTTTGCCAATTCGGTTGGAAACGCAGGCAGCCTGTCTTGCAGCACCCGAAGTTCAAGGGCCATTTCGGGCCCAACAACATCGGGGCGGGTGGACATCAACTGTCCGAACTTAATATAGGCCGGGCCAAGCGCGGTGATCGCACGCAGCATTGGCGGTTGTGTCACATCCCCTTTCAGCCCCAGCCATTTGAACGGCCAGCCCAAAACCCGCGCCGCTATCCGAACGCTAGGCGGCAGATCCAGCATTTCCAGTGCTATTTTCATCGCACCTGTGCGTTCAAACGTGGCACCGGTGCGGATCAACCGCCATATATTATGTGGGCCGCGCATGTCTTAGATCTTCCATCCAGAGTGCAGACAGGCAATGCCCATCGACAGGTTGCGGTATTTGGCGTTTTCAAAGCCGGCCTTCCTGACCATTTGCAGGAATGTATCCTGATCCGGAAACTTGCGGATGCTTTCCACCAGATACTGATAACTGTCCGCATCATTGGCAATCAGCTTGCCCAAAGGCGGGATCACGTTGAAAGAGTATTTATCGTAAGCCCATTGCATTGCGGGATTGGGGATTTGACTGAACTCCAGCACCATCAAACGCCCCCCCGGTTTCAACACACGGTAAGCTTCATTTAACGCCTCTTGCGGGCGGGTCACGTTGCGGATGCCAAAGGAAATTGTGTAAACGTCAAAGCTGTTGTCCTTAAACGGCAAGGCCATGGCGTCGCCGCAAATCCAATTCAGATGATCGGCAAGGTTTGTGGCCTCTGCGCGTGTGCGCCCTGCATCCAACATGCCTTGGGTCATGTCAAAAACCGTGGCGTGGGCATTGGGCGCGCGTTTGAGGAACCGAAACGAAATATCACCGGTGCCACCTGCCACATCCAGCAGTTTCTGGCCATCACGCGGTGCCAACCAATCCATCATCGCCTCTTTCCAGATGCGGTGAATACCCATCGACATGGCGTCATTCATCACATCGTATTTAGAGGCGACATTGGAAAACACTCCGTGCACCATGCCGGCCTTATCGGCCTCATTGACGGTTTTAAAACCAAAATGTGTTGTGTGATTGTTCGGCATCTGTGACTTCCAGCTTTATTCATTGTGCAATTACGGCATATATAGAGTGTTGTCACCGATATAAAATGCGTCAAGAAAGCCTGAAGGAAAAACAGTGCCTGAATTGCCCGAAGTTGAAACCGTCCGCAAAGGGCTGGAACCCTATATGACAGGTTTTGTAATCACTCAGGCTGATATTCGTCGCGAGGGTTTGCGCTGGCCGTTTCCGGCTAATATGGCCGCACGGCTTACGGGTATGCGGGTGGAGCGGTTACGCAGGCGTTCCAAATACATCCTGTGTGATCTGGATAGCGGGGAAACCCTGCTTATTCATTTGGGCATGTCGGGCCGGATGACCATTTCGGCCCCTGACAAAACTGGCACACACCCTGCATTGCAAAAGCACGATCATGTGGTGATCGACATGGATAACGGTGCGCGGATTACGTTCAATGATGCGCGGCGTTTCGGGGCGATGGATTTACTGGATACGAAGACTTGTGATGCGCATAAGTTGCTGGCGTCACTGGGGCCGGAACCTCTGGGAAACAGCTTTGACGAGGCTTATTTTATAGCCGCCTTGAAGGGTAAGAACTCCCCGGTCAAATCCGCCCTTTTGGATCAGCGCATGGTGGCGGGTCTGGGCAATATATATGTGTGCGAGGTTTTGTGGCGTACAGGTATCTCGCCGTTGAACAAAGCGGGAAAGCTTTCAAAACCCCGCGCTGCATCGCTGGTACCGGCGATTCGCGAAGTATTACGCGATGCAATTGACGCAGGCGGCTCATCTTTGAAAGATTACCGGCAGGCGGATGGTGAATTGGGTTATTTCCAGCATAGTTTTGCTGTCTATGGCCGCGAAGATGCGCCCTGTAAGACACCTGATTGCAAGGGTATGATCAAACGCATAGTTCAATCTGGTCGCTCTAGTTTTTATTGTCCGAAATGTCAGAAATAAACAACCCTACCCGTTGACTTTAACGAGGATGAGTCCTAGAAGGCCGCTTCATCGTCAGACACGATAACAGGATTCTATCATGGCCAACTCGCCACAAGCAAAAAAACGCGCTCGCCAAGCCGAGCGTCGCACTGAAGTAAACAAAACACGCCGTTCGCGCATCCGCACATTCTTGCGGAAAGTTGAAGAAGCAATTGCAGGTGGCGATAAAGCCGTTGCAGCCGCTGCTTTGAAAGATGCGCAACCGGAAATCATGCGCGGCGTGACCAAGGGCATCATGCACAAGAACACCGCAAGCCGTAAAGTATCACGGCTGTCGGCCCGGGTTAATTCGCTAAAAGCGTAAACATAACACCGAAATTTTTTTAGGGCGGGGCAATATGCCCCGCTTTTTTCATGCGATAATGGAATGTTCTATTTTTGGTCGCCTTGTTTGACCAGCTAAGTCATATTACTGTTACGTATACAGTCAAAGGGATTCTGCCCTTTGTTCATCCGAACTACAATACACCTGGATATCGCCTTGTTTTCAAGGCGTGCAGGTTTTTGACGTATTAAATCATTTAACTACAACAGGTTAGACACAGTTTAAGAGATTCGAATGGACTAAATTCGAGTCAACAGAGAAGATTCATTGAAAGCATAAGGCAGACCTTGCTAACGTCGTTCTAGTGATTCAGGTATTGGGGAAAATGATGGCCGCGTCAGATATTGAATGTGTAACCGAAGAAACACCTTCGGAAACATGGGCGGGCCTGAAAAATACAACTGACGCTGTTCTTGTCGACGTCCGAACCAAGGCCGAATGGTCTTTTGTCGGTATTCCAGATCTGGCGAATTTGGGCAAACAGGTTATTTTACAGGAATGGAAACAGTACCCCGGCATGTCCCTGAACGACGGGTTTGTTGAGAATTTGTTGGAACAATTTGGTGGGGTCGCACCTTCCAAGATCTATTTTTTATGCCGTTCCGGCGCACGTTCAATGCAAGCGGCACAGGCGGTGCATCAGGCCTTTTCTTTGAAAGGTTTGTCTACGCAATGTGTTAATGTGCTGGAAGGCTTCGAAGGGGATTTGGACACTTCCCGGCACAGGGGTATAACTAACGGGTGGAAAGCTCGGAGATTGGCATGGGGCCAGTCTTAACAACTGTATGAGACCAAACAATGGAAACTGACTGCTGGGGACGCGTTCGCGGCCAACTACTAGATGTTATTGGTAAAGATGCATTTCAAAACTGGATTGAGCCGCTGAATTTGTTAGCCGTGGTAAACGGTGTTGCGAGTTTTTCGGCACCGACAAGCTTTGTCGGCACTTGGGTGGACCGTAATTATGGTGACAAAATCGCAACCATGATGACGAAAGAGGGTATTGTTGTGAACCGTCTGGGGTTCAAAACCAATGGTTTGGTCAAACCCGAGATTGCAGTGAATAACAATAATTCTGAAAAGGCAGTCAAACAATATGAGCCGACAGGTTCAAAAGAATTGCCGGGGGCACCGCTTGATAAACGTTTTACGTTTGATCGCTTTGTTGTAGGAAAACCGAATGAACTGGCTCATGCAGCGGCACGCCGTGTGGCCAAAGGTGGCCCTGTTACCTTTAACCCGCTATTTTTATACGGTGGCGTTGGCTTGGGTAAAACCCACTTGATGCATGCTATTGCCTGGGAAGTTAAAGAGCGTAATCCACAGGCAAGGGTTTTGTATCTTTCCGCCGAACAGTTCATGTACCGTTTCGTGCAGGCTTTACGTTTCAAAGACACTATGAGCTTTAAAGAGCTTTTCCGCTCAGTTGATGTGCTGATGGTGGATGATGTGCAGTTCATTGCCGGTAAAAACAGCACACAGGACGAATTTTTTCACACATTCAATGCACTGATAGATCAAAATAAACAAATCATTATTTCCGCAGACCGTGCACCCGGTGAAATTGACGGGTTGGAAGATCGCATTAAATCGCGATTGCAATGGGGTTTGGTGGTTGATCTACATCCAACTGATTACGAATTGCGCCTTGGTATTTTGCAATCCAAAGCAGAAGCGCAATTGAAAAATTACTCCGATGTGAAAATGGCAGATGGTGTTTTGGAATTTCTGGCGCACCGTATTTCCAACAATGTACGTGTGCTGGAAGGGGCCCTGACCCGTTTGTTTGCATTTGCATCACTGGTGGGCCGCGAGGTTACATTGGATGTTGTACAAGAATCATTAGCCGATATTTTGCGCGCCTCTGACCGTAAAGTCACCATCGATGAAATCATCCGCAAAGTTGCAGATCATTATAACCTGCGTATGACCGATATTCTAAGCCCACGTCGCGCCCGTTCCGTCGCGCGTCCACGTCAAATTGCGATGTACCTGTCGAAGAAATTGACCTCCAAATCCTTACCTGAAATAGGCCGCAGTTTTGGTGGGCGTGACCACACCACGATTATTCATGGGGTAAAGAAAATAGAAGAGTTGCGCACAATAGACCACCAAATTGCCGAGGATGTAGAGCTTCTGCGTCGTATGTTGGAAGGATAACAGGAAATTAGGGTTATAGCGCTTGTAAAGCCAGTGCGCCCTTGACCTTCTGTGCAATCCCGTAAAGTGTATTTTAACGTTGAATAAACCGATATATCGGGTAGGGTGACTGTCCCAGATAATGGGTGCCCATACGATCAGGGAGCGGGAAAATGAAAGTCAGTATCGAACGCAGCGCATTGCTAAAAGCGATGTCACAGGCACAATCTGTTGTAGAGCGGCGCAATACCATTCCCATTTTGGCCAATGTATTGATCGAGGCTGCGGGTGATGCGATTAGCTTTCGTGCAACCGATCTGGACATTGAGGTCATCGATAAGGCCGCAGCAATGGTAGAACGTGCCGGGGCGACAACGGTTGGTGCCCATACGTTGCACGAGATTGTCCGCAAACTTCCCGATGGTGCGATGGTGGAACTGTCTGACGACGGCACTTCGGGCCGACTGGATATAAAGGCGGGTCGGTCAAGCTTTTCTCTGGCGACATTGCCCAAAGAAGATTTCCCGGTGATGGCCTCATCCGAATACGCTTGTAATTTTTCCGCAACTGCCCCCGTTTTGCGCCGCCTGTTTGATAAATCGAAATTTGCAATTTCCACCGAAGAAACCCGCTATTATCTGAACGGTGTTTATATGCATGCAGCCGATGGCGCAGACGAAAAGGTTCTGCGCTGTGTGGCCACAGATGGCCACCGTTTGGCGCGTATTGATGCCGCCTTGCCGATAGGCGCCGAAGATTTGCCGGGCGTTATTGTGCCACGTAAAACTGTGAACGAATTGCGTAAATTGCTGGAAGATGACGAGATGCAAATCGCAGTATCCGTGTCGGAAACCAAAATCCGGTTTGCTACACCCGAGATCACCCTGACATCGAAGGTCATCGACGGTTCATTTCCAGATTACACCCGAGTTATTCCACAAGGCAATACGCGGCGTTTGGAAGTGGATGCGGCTGAGTTTGCCCAAGCTGTTGACCGTGTGTCTACGGTATCGTCAGAACGCTCGCGTGCAGTGAAGCTGTCGCTTGATGAAGATCGCCTTATCCTGACAGTGAACGCACCCGACAGTGGTGCAGCCGAAGAGGAACTGGCCGTGGCTTACGGTGATGAACCCTTGGAAATTGGTTTTAATGCCAAATACTTGCTGGAAATTGCCGGCCAGGTTGACCGTGAAAATGCCGTGTTTCTTTTCAATTCGTCAGGTGACCCGACTTTGATGCGTGAAGGCAATGACGAAACGGCCGTTTATGTCGTGATGCCCATGCGGGTGTAGCCGTTTGGCCAGCCTTGCACTTCAAAGTTTAACACTTTCACATTTTCGCTCGCACAAACGGGTTTCAATTGAAACTGACGGGCGCCCTATCGCGATTTATGGGCCAAATGGTGCTGGTAAAACCAATATTCTAGAAGCGATTTCAGTATTGTCGCCGGGGCGTGGAATGCGCCGAGCAACGGTTGATGAAATGTCGCGCTTACCTGAAAATATGGGCTGGAAAGTTTCTGGAATTCTGGAAAGTCTGGGGCATATCCATGAGGTTGAGACCAGTTATCAAGGTGAAGGTGCGCGCTCGGTTCTGATCGATGGTAAAGCCGCTCCACAACTGGCCCTTGGCAGACTGGCCCGCATCGTATGGCTGGTGCCGGTAATGGATAGGCTTTGGGTCGAAGGGGCCGAAGGGCGCAGGCGGTTTTTGGACCGTTTGACCATGAGCATGGAACCGCGCCATGCAGAACAATCGATGATTTATGAAAAAACCATGCGTGAACGCAACCGAATGCTGAAGGACGGCGTGCGTGATCCGTCGTGGTATGCGGCAGTTGAAAAGCAGATGGCAGGGGCGGGGGCGATCATCGAAAGCAACAGGATGTTGACCGTTGCACGCCTGCAAGAGGCACAAAAAGGTGCCGATACCGCCTTTCCTGCGGCAGAGCTGTCGTTGGTGGGGGCAGATGCAGGTGCCGTTATCACCGATAAGGAAGATCTGTTGATAGCATTCAAAGAAAGCCGTCCACGCGACATGGCGGCAGGGCGTACATTGGTCGGGCCGCACCGCGATGATCTGAATGCGGTTTATAGCGCCAAGGGAACGCCCGCCAAGCAATGCTCGACCGGCGAACAAAAAGCCCTGCTTGTGTCGCTAATCCTTGCCAATGGCCGCGCATTGGCGCAAGATTTCGGAGCGCCGCCGATTTATTTGTTGGACGAGGTTGCCGCCCATTTGGATGCAGACCGCCGTGCCGCCCTATATGACGAAATATGTGCGTTGGGTGCGCAGGCATGGATGACTGGAACTGGTGCGGAATTGTTTGATGCTATGGGTGTGCGCACACTGTATTTAGAGGTTTCGGACAGTGAGGGAGTTTCAGCTGTCCGGCCGCATTAGGAGAAAGCAGATGGCCCCGCAACGTATAACCACAATTACGCTGGCGGTTGCTGATTTGACCCGCTCGCGCAAGTTTTATGCCAAGGTTGGCTGGCTCGAAGCAGAAGGCGGCAATGATAAGATTGCATTCTATAAAATTTCAGGTCAATTTTTCGTACTTTATTCCAAGGACGCTTTGATCAAGGATCTTGGTCTGCCTATTCATGCGCGTTCTACCGGGACAATAACATTGGCGACAAATTATGCGTCATCCGAAGAGGTCGATCATGCATATGCTGATGCAATGGCAGCAGGTGCCATTGCAATAACCAAACCCAAGAAAGTGTTCTGGGGTGGCTATTCCGGTAATTTCGCCGATCCCGACGGACATCTGTGGGAAGTGGCGCACAACCCGTTTTGGGTGTTAGGCGCAGATGGTATGATTGCAGATTGATTATGACAATCACAATTGCGCAACTGATGCTTTATGCTGGGGCATTATTCATTCTTTTCATAACGCCCGGGCCGGTCTGGGTCGCAATTATTGCGCGCGCGGTTTCGGGCGGGGTTAAGTCAGCCGTGCCCTTGGCCTTTGGCGTGGCCTTGGGGGATGCCTTATGGCCTTTTGGCGCTCTTTTAGGGGTCACTTATCTCGTGTCGTTCTATCAGGATATTCTGCTGATCTTTCGTTATGGTGCCGCCACAATCCTGATTGGTATGGGGGCCGTTTTACTACGCTGGCCCAATAGAATTTTAAACGCGGATTCTAAATTGACGACACCGGGGATTTGGGCTGGCGGTATTGCTGGTTTGACAGCAGTTGTTGCTAACCCGAAAGCCCTGCTTTTTTATATGACGTTGTTACCAAATTTCTTTGATTTCACCCGCCTGACCGCATGGGATATGGCCGCTATTTGCATCATATCGTTCTTGGTTCCGTTAACCGGAAATTTAAGTATGGCATTGTTCGTGGGCCGCATGCGCAGTTTTTTGGCCTCGCCAGAAGCAGTATTGAAAATCAATATTGCGGCGGGAATGGCACTTGTTTTGGTCGGGTTGGTGATCGGGTTTGTCTGACATAAATCTTGTGGTTCAGGCGTGACATTACCGTTGAAAAAATGTATATTTTTGCAAAATACAACAGGATATCCAAATGTCGGAAGAACAGCAAATACCAGAAGAGTACGGAGCCGATTCTATCAAGGTTCTCAGAGGGTTAGAGGCAGTTCGCAAGCGTCCTGGTATGTATATCGGCGATACTGACGATGGTTCCGGTCTGCACCATATGGTTTATGAGGTGGTTGATAACGGTATTGATGAGGCTTTGGCCAAACATGCGGATTTTGTTTCGGTAACCATTCATCCGGATGAAAGTGTTTCGGTGCGTGATAATGGTCGCGGCATCCCTGTGGGCATCCATGAAGAAGAGGGGGTCTCTGCGGCTGAAGTGATCATGACGCAACTTCATGCGGGTGGTAAATTCGACAGCAATTCCTATAAAGTGTCGGGTGGGTTGCACGGGGTTGGCGTGTCGGTTGTTAATGCTCTGTCTGACTGGTTGGAATTGAAAATCTGGCGTGATGGCAAGGTGCATATCGCGCGGTTTGAACATGGTGACACAGTTAAGCATCTTGAAGTGATTGGCGACGCCGAAGGTGAAACAGGTACGGAAGTGCGCTTCATGGCCACGCTCGATACATTTTCAAATCGGGATTATGTGTTCAAGACGCTGGAAAATCGCCTGCGCGAACTGGCGTTTCTAAACTCTGGTGTCAAGATTATTTTGCGCGATGAACGTCCAGCCGAGCCACTGGAAACTGTGTTGCTTTATGAAGGTGGGGTGCAGGAATTTGTCCGCTATCTGGATCGGTCAAAAGCGGCGGTTCTGGAAGATCCGATTTATATCGTCGGTGAAAAAGATGATATTACAATCGAAGTCGCAATGTGGTGGAATGACAGTTACCACGAAAATGTCCTGCCCTTTACCAACAACATCCCGCAACGTGATGGTGGCACCCATATGGCCGGGTTTCGGGGGGCTTTGACGCGGACTATCAATAATTATGCGGCATCAAGCGGGATTGCCAAGAAGGAAAAAATCTCGTTTACGGGGGACGATGCGCGCGAAGGGTTAACGTGTGTTCTGTCGGTGAAAGTACCTGATCCGAAGTTTAGTTCACAAACCAAGGACAAATTGGTTTCATCTGAAGTGCGCCCCGTTGTGGAAAGCCTGATGAACGAAAAACTGGCAGAATGGTTCGAGGAAAATCCAGCCTATGCCAAAGAAATCGTCACCAAGATTGTCGAGGCCGCACTGGCCCGCGAAGCGGCACGTAAAGCGCGCGAGCTGACACGGCGTAAAACCGCTTTTGGCGGGACATCCTTGCCCGGTAAACTGGCAGATTGTCAGGAACGAGATCCGTCCAAATCCGAAATTTTTATCGTGGAAGGGGACAGCGCCGGCGGCTCAGCCAAGCAGGGTCGGAGCCGTGAAAATCAGGCGGTGTTACCGCTGCGCGGAAAAATCCTGAATGTCGAACGCGCACGCTTTGACAAGATGCTGACATCCGAGCAGATCACCAACCTGATTACTGCGCTGGGGACAGGCATCGGGCGTGATGAGTTCAACATCGAAAAGTTGCGCTACCATAAAGTTGTCATTATGACCGATGCGGATGTTGACGGCGCACACATCCGTACCTTGCTGCTGACTTTTTTCTTTCGCCAAATGCCCGAACTGATTGATGGTGGATACCTTTATATCGCACAACCACCCCTGTTTAAAGTGGCGCGGGGCAAGTCTGAAGTGTATCTGAAGGATGTTCCTTCACTGGAAGATTACCTTATAGAACAAGGTATTGACGGGGCTTCATTGGATTTGGGTAATGGCCATATTATTGCTGGTGCCGACCTTGCGCGTGTGGTGACAGAGGCGCGTCATGCACGCACGGTTTTAAACGCTTTCCCGACCCATTATGATCGCCATATTCTGGAACAGGCGGCCATTGTGGGCGCCTTGATGCCAGGTGTTGCTGACAAGGATCCGCAAGCTGCCGCTGATTTGGTTTGCGGCCGTTTGGATCAGGTCAGTTTGGAATATGAGCGCGGTTGGTCTGGGCGTCAAACCCAAGATCACGGGCTGCGGTTTAGCCGCATTTTGCGCGGTGTCGAGGAAAGTCACACGCTGGATGGCCGTTGTCTGCATTCGGGCGAGGCCCGCAAATTAAGCGATATGACTGACGCATTGAAAGAGGTTTACGGACATTCGGCACGCTTCATTCGCAAAGACAAAACCACAGTGGTGCACGGGCCGACCGCGCTTTTGAGTCTGGTGATGGCCGAAGGTGAAAAAGGCCTGTCGTTGCAACGCTACAAAGGCCTAGGTGAAATGAATCCCGGCCAGCTTTGGGAAACCACGCTTGACCCGGATGCACGAACCTTGTTGCAGGTGAAAGTCAATGATCTGGCCGATGCGGATGATCTGTTCACCAAGCTGATGGGGGATGTGGTAGAGCCACGCCGCGAGTTTATTCAAAAGAATGCGTTGAGCGTGGAAAACCTTGATTTTTAGGGCGCTTTATTAAGGTCACGGGCGCGGCATTAACGGGTTTTTGCAAGGGTGGTTTTGCCCTGCACAACCCGTATGATCGGCGTATGATTTGCGTATGACAGCGGGTGTGATCCAAAGGTTAACGGCATGTTGGCAAAATCTGACGGAATCAGTTTCGTTTGATATGTCTTTTGGCCTGTCGGGGAAACTAAACCAGTAAACTAGGGTTCGTACTCAATAAGAG
>CAZMMG010000005.1:17389-20692 GCA_964567355.1 uncultured Neptunicoccus sp. | reverse complement strand
CGGGACAGCAGCCAAAACCCAGGTGTACACGACTGCCATCCAGAAAAGCATGTCGAACGGTCCGCCTTTTACCGAACGCGCACCGAAACTGGGCGGTTTGATCGAGTTCTACCGATCGCCTGATCGCAAGCGGTGGACACACACAGGTGTCAATGTCCCCGATTACCCCAAGCTTTCACAAATCTGGTGGCAGCAAATCGGTGATGTGAACTCTGGCGCATTCACCCCGCAACAGGCAATGGATCGACTGGCGGGCGAAATGGATACCACCATGGCCCGGATGCAAGCGGCTGATGAAGCCGCCAATGTCTACAACGGTTGCGGCCCAAGGCTAAACCCGGAAAAAGACGCGGCCTACTGGTATGCCCACGGCGGCGCAAAACCACCCTTGGCCAATGAAAAGCCCAAAGGCATCACGATCAAATACGAAGACCTGATCAAACGCTGGGCTGCCAAATAACTTCACCTGATGAGTTTGGCTCATACCAAATTTACCTGCCGGGGCTATCAAGCCCCGGCCTTTTGCAAACCCGCGCCACGAACCATCAAGAAAAGATCCTGAATGACTCTTGAACTTAAAAATATCACCAAACGCGTTGGCGCGATTACCCATATCAAACAAACCAGTCTGATCTTGGAACCGGGGCATTTCAATGTGCTTTTGGGTGAAACCGGAGCAGGCAAAACATCCCTGATCAAAATGATGGCGGGGCTTGATCCCATTACCAGTGGCCAGATATTGATGGACGGGCAGGATGTTAGCAAACTCTCGACCCAAAAGCGCAATATCAGCCTTGTACACCAGTTTTTCGTCAACTACCCGCATATGACGGTTTTTGACAATATCGCCTCGCCCTTGAAAGTGGCGGGCATGGCCAAATCCGAAATAGCAGGTCGGGTGGAACAAGCCGCCGACATCCTGCAATTGCGCCCGCTGTTAAACCGCTACCCGCAGGAATTATCAGGGGGCCAGCAACAACGCACCGCATTGGCACGCGCCATTGCCAAAGAAAGCCGCGCCGTGTTTCTGGACGAGCCTTTGGCGAACCTCGATTACAAACTTCGCGAAGAACTGCGCGAACAGCTGCCCGAGTTATTCGCAGGGCGCGGGGCGGTGGTGGTTTATGCCACATCCGAGCCCGAAGAAGCCCTTTTGTTGGGCGGCACAACCGCATTGATGGAGGATGGCCGCGTCACCCAATTCGGCCCCACATCCAAGATTTATCATAACCCGCAAGATCTGGCCTCGGCGCAGGTATTTTCCAACCCGCCGATCAATGTGGCCCCTATTACAAAAAAGGGGATGCAGGCCACGCTGAACTCTTCCACATCATGGCCGCTGACAGGGAACGCCACTCGCATCAGCGATGGCCCCTACACGATGGCGATCCGCCCGCATCACATCACACCTGAGCGAACCGATCAAACATGCGTTGTCCTTAAGGGGGCGATTCTGGTGACAGAACTCAGCGGCTCGGAAAGTAGTGCACATTTTAAAATGGGGGATCGCACATGGGTGTCCCTGTCCCATGGCACACAGACCTATCAAATTGGCGAGACTAGGGAATTTTTCATCAATCCATCCAATTGCTTTTACTTCGCGCCCGACGGCGCCTTTGTGGCTTAGGAGCGGGATCATGGCAAAAATAACCCTCTCGAACCTAAGACACAGTTACAACCCCGCGCCGAAAGAGCCGCAGGATTATGCCCTAAAGCATATCAATCTTGAATGGCAGGATGGCGGGGCTTATGCCCTGCTTGGCCCGTCCGGTTGCGGAAAATCCACCCTGTTGAACATTATATCAGGCCTACTTACACCCTCTGAGGGGCAGGTTTTGTTTGACGGCAAAGACGTCACAACGCTCACCCCAGACCAGCGTAATATCGCACAGGTTTTTCAGTTTCCGGTGATCTACGACACCATGACCGTCTACAATAATCTTGCCTTTCCCTTGCGCAATCGCGGCATGGATGAGACCAACGTCAAGTCCCGCGTTCTTGAAATTGCACAGATGCTGGAACTTGAAGACATGCTCGACACCCGCGCGGCGGGCCTGTCGCCCGACAACAAACAAAAAATTTCCATGGGGCGCGGTCTGGTGCGCAAGGATGTGAATGTGGTGATGTTCGATGAACCGCTGACCGTCATCGACCCGCACCTGAAATGGCAGTTGCGATCAAAGTTGAAAGAGCTGCACCATAAAGTGCACGCCACCATGATTTATGTCACCCACGATCAAACCGAAGCCCTGACATTCGCCGACCAGGTTATGGTTATGCAAGACGGCGAGATCGTGCAAATCGGCACGCCGGTGGAGCTGTTTGAACGGCCCGCGCATACATTCGTGGGCCATTTTATCGGCTCGCCCGGCATGAATATCCTGCCCTGCGACGTGCAACAAGGCGCGGCATTTTTCAACGACCATATGATACCGCTGGAAGGCGAGATTGACACCAACGCAACCGGACGTACCGAAATCGGCATTCGGCCTGAACATATCACCCTAGCGGATAGCGGGCTAGAAGCCAAAATCCATAAAACCGCTGACGTAGGTCGCCATTTGGTCGTCGATGCCATGCTTGGTGACACGCTGATCAAAGTCGTGGTCAAGGGGGGCGCACCTGCAATAGGTGAAACCGTCCATCTACGGTTTGATCCCGCAAAGACAAGACTTTACCGTAACGGCTGGATTGCCAGCAAAGCGCAAGGGGAAAGCACATGAAAAAACCTTACCAGAAAGCCTGGTTTTTCGTGCTGCCCGTCTTGTTGCTGGTCGCTTTCAACGCGCTGATCCCGATGATGACTGTGGTTAACTATTCGGTGCAAGAAACCTTCGGCAATAACGTGTTTCTATGGGAAGGCATGGGCTGGTTCGAAAAGCTGCTGCACTCGGAACGGTTTCATGCGGCATTGGCGCGCCAATTCATGTTCACTGGCCTTATTCTGGCGATCGAGATCCCCTTAGGCGTTATCATTGCCCTTGCCATGCCGCGCGAAGGTTTCTGGGTGCCGGTCTGTCTTGTCACCATGGCGCTACCGATGCTGATCCCGTGGAATGTCGTCGGGGCGATGTGGAATATTTTCACCCTGCCCGACATCGGCCTTTTGGGATATTTTTTCAACACGGTTCTGGGCATCCCCTATGACATGACCCAACATCCCCTAGCCGCATGGGCCACCATCATCACAATGGATGTCTGGCACTGGACATCGCTTGTCGTGCTTCTTAGCTACGCCGGCCTTGTATCTATTCCAGACGCTTATTATCAAGCCGCCAAAATTGACGGCGCATCCAGTTGGGC
>CAZMMG010000005.1:0-17289 GCA_964567355.1 uncultured Neptunicoccus sp. | reverse complement strand
ACCCTGCTTGTGTCTTGGCTGTTCTATACGCTGATGACCAAAGACGATGCCAGTTAGGACGAACCCCATGCGCAAACGCTACATCATCCCGCTTATCTACATCCTGTTTCTGATGCTGCCGATTTACTGGCTGGTAGCGATGAGCTTTAAGACAACGGGCGAAATTCTGTCGGGGTTTTCGCTGTTCCCGCAAACCTGGACGTTTGACAATTACCGCATTATTTTCACCGACCCCACTTGGTACTGGGGCTACATCAACTCAATCATTTATGTATCCATCAACACGGTGATTTCCATCACTGTCGCGCTGCCTGCGGCTTATGCATTTTCGCGCTACCGCTTTTTGGGCGACAAACAACTGTTCTTCTGGCTGTTGACCAATCGCATGGCACCCGTAGCCGTCTTTGCCCTGCCGTTCTTCCAGCTTTATTCCGCTGTCGGCCTGTTTGACACCTATCTGGCGGTGGCCTTGGCGCATTGCTTGTTCAACATCCCGCTTGCGGTCTGGATATTGGAAGGCTTCATGGGCGGCGTGCCCAAAGAACTGGACGAGACCGCCTATGTCGACGGCTATTCTTTCCCGCGCTTTTTTATCACGATATTTCTACCCTCGATCAAATCGGGTGTCGGGGTGACAGCATTCTTTTGCTTCATGTTCTCGTGGGTTGAGCTGCTTTTGGCTAAAACCCTGACGGCGGTATATGCCAAACCTATTGCCGCAGCCATGACCAAAACCGCATCATCCGCCGGCTACGAGCTGGGCTTGCTGGCCGCCGCCGGCACGCTGACCATCATCCCCGGGGCCATCGTGATTTATTTCGTGCGCAACTACATCGCCAAGGGCTTTGCCCTGGGGAGAGTGTGATGCTGGGCTGGATGGCATGGACATGGCCGACGGCCCTGATCTTTATCGGAATTTTCAGCGCGATGGGCATCCTTACGGTGCTGGAAATCAAAGATCCCGGCGGGGCCGAGCGCAAAGGAGCCTTGGGCCTGACCACCACACGCGGTGATCGATTGTTTATCTCTCTTTTAGGAACCGTTTACATATTTCTCGCATGGCTTGGTCTGATGGGCATGCCGCTTTGGGCACCGCTTGGGATCAGTATTGCATGGGGTGTGTTTTGTTTTTGGAAAGTCTAGTGGCGAATTCTGGGGGATTGAAAAAACGACAATTTTAGTATTTACTCAAAACCAATTCAAAGCATTACCTATTTTAGGCAGGAAAATATGAGACGGAAGAAAAATAACCAGTTGCTGACCGAAGTGGAACTGGAATTCATGTCCCATCTATGGAGCTTGGGCACAGGCACTGTGCGCGATGTTTTGGCCAAACTGGCTCCGGGTCGCAATCTGGCCTATACTTCTGCCGCCACAATTCTGCGGATTTTGGAACAAAAGAATTTTGTGGTAAGCTCTAAACAGGGCAAAACCTTTGTTTACAAGCCCACAATTAAAAAAGATGTCTATCAGTCAAGGTCACTAAAGAACCTGTCTGAAAAGCTGTTTGACGACACGCCCGTATCCTTGGTTGCCCGCCTTGTCGATGATTACGGACTGTCCGAAGAAGCGTTGGAGGAAATTCGAGCTCTGTTGGATAGGAGGTTGAAAAATGATACTGACTGAAACGCTGCTAAATGCGTATATCAACGCAAATATCATGTTGCTGTTCGCTTTTGCGCTTTGGCATCTGATCCACTACCTATCCGATAAATCAAACTTTCAACTACCCTATATTTTCCAGCTTCGCCTGTTGAACGGCGTTTTTTTGGCTATCGCCCTTAGCCCTGTTGCCATTGCTGCAATGACAGCTCTTATACAGCTTAACCTGATTTCCCCCGACTTTTCCCTGCGCGCATCCGATTTCATCATCGCCCAGTATCTAAACGGCGGCATCGATATGAAAGCATCAGAATTTGAACAGGTCATCGGGCTGCGCAGCACATTAACCCAGAATTTTCTGAATGTTGACACATTAGCGGAATATGCCATCGTTGGCCTGTTCCTGACCGGCTTTATAGCTTTCATTGGCAGCTCTCTGTTCAATATATTCAAGCTTAGATCAATCCTGCGGGGTAGCTATACTTGGCGTCGGTTCGGGAAAATCAGCATTCTGCTAAGTGATACGACTTTCATTCCGTTTTCCACCCGAGGCCTGAGCACGCGCTATGTGGTTATCCCATCGGGCATGCTGGCCGAAAGCTCTGAGCTGAAAATGGCACTTGGCCACGAGCTTCAGCACATCCGTCAGGGCGATATAGAATGGGCATTCATCCTTGAAGCCCTGCGCCCGTTTTTCTTCTGCAACCCGGTTTTCTTTTTTTGGAAACACCAAGTTCAACATTTGCGCGAACTTGCCTGCGATCAACAACTGGTAACAAATTGCAGCTTCAACGCAAAAGCCTATTGCGAATGTCTTTTGCATGTCTGCCAAAACAGCATCCGCAAAGACGACCGCTATTCCATAGCCCTGCCCTCCGTGCCTTTTGTACAAGTCAGCCACCCCCCGTTCGGGATGAGTTCGGCAACGGCTTTGACCCAGCGCATCGTGGCCATTGTAGAACCTGCCGCCAACCCGATTTCACGCAAAGCCTTTGCCTGCCTGTTACTGCCTGCAATGGCCTTGGTCATATTTGCCTCTCTGACGATACAAGCCCCTGGAGACTGGTCACAAGACCGCCTGATGTTGTCCACGGTTGTAAATCTGGAACGCTTGGAACACATAAACACTTTTGGGCAGTAGCCCTTTACGTTTCAGACCATACCAAAGCTTCCTGCACTTAAAACCGCAACGACAGGCAGGACATGCCCCCGTCAAGTTTGGCGCATTCCACATTGCCGATTTCACGCAGCTCATAGCCGTTACTGCGCAACTTTTCTGCGGTTTTTGGAAAACCTGCAGGCATCAGAACAAATTGGTTAAACCGGATGGCATTGGCCGCAGCCTCTTCACCGTCAGCGGTGTGAATGACCCGGTAATCCTTGAAACAACCGGACGCATCCAGCCGTTTGGTGGCTAAAATCGTTTGTCCGTCCAGCAAAGAACAATCGGTCTTGAAATGCAGCACGCCTTCAGGTGTCACCACTTCGCGCACGCGGTAGCCCCAATCAGCAACAAGCCGTGCCAATTCAGCCACGCCAGCCGCATCCGTCCGTGCCGAGCGGCCCACCAGTATTTCCTTTGCGGTAGTCAGAATATCGCCGCCCTCAATAAAACCGGGGCCGGTAATCGCCCGCAGCTCATCATATTCGGCACGCAGGGCATCCGCCATTTCAGCCACTTCACCCGCACGGCTTGGGGCGCTCGAGCGCATCAATATGGCCCCTTCGGGCAGACAAAGGGCGGTGTCCTCGACAAAGACTGCGTCGGGGTAATCTTGCAACGCAGGCAACTCGATCACCCGCGCCCCGGCTTCGCGCAACGTGGCCACATAAAGCGCATGATCTTTCAGCATAGTGGCCAAATCAGGCGTGCCAATATCTGTCGCCCGCAATCCGTCAACAATACTGCGGCTTGGTTTTCGGGTGATCGCACGGGTAAATTCGTAAGAATGTTCAGTCATATCTATCCTTCAAGCTTTTATTTCTATCATTGCAGGCCCGCTTAAGGGTTGCACGTTGCACAAGGCTTCTTTCAGTGCCTCATTGTTCATCGCCACTCGCTGAAACGGCAGGCCGCAAGCCTTGGCGATAGATCCGAAATCTGGCGGTGTCGGGTCACAACCGACAATATCGACCCCGGCAGCAGCCATTGAGGTTTCGATCTCGCGGTAGCCTTGATTGTTCCACACAATAAAAAGCACCGGCAGGTTTTCGTCCACTGCCACCATCAGCTCGGGCAAAGTAAACTGCGCCCCGCCATCACCCATAAGGCAAACAACTTGGGCAGAGGCATCCCCCAAAGCCGCCCCGATGGCGGCGGGAATAGCGTAACCCAACGCCCCGAAACCGGTGGCGGCATTGAACCAACCACCGGCGCGGTCGTGATCAAAATAAAGATTGCCCGCATAGGTCACTTGGCAACTGTCACCAACCAGAACCGCCCTCGGCATTGCGCCGCGAATACACTCCAGCAGGCCCAGATGCAGCCGCATATCCGCGCCTATCTCATTGCGTGCCGCCATTCTGGCACGCGTGGCCCGCATTGCGCCCATATTTTGGGCAAGGTCATTGCCCAACAAATCCAGAAGTCTTGGCAGCACCTTTTCCACATGCCCCGCAATGGGGTAATCCACAGGGTGACGCGCCAATTGATCGGGGCATATATCCACACGGATCAGATTGGCAAGCGCAGGAAATCCGCCGTTTTGATACATATCATAATCCGTCGGCCCCAACTCGGTTCCCAATGCCAACACGCAATCAGAGGCGCGAATCAAATCGCGCACCGCTTCCAGACTGGGGCTGGCAGGCACCACAAGCGCGTGTGCATGCATCAGCCCGCGCCCGTTCACCGTTTCAATCACCGGCGCATCCAGCCGCTCGGCGATACGGCGTAAATCAATTTCCGCAAGCCGCGCCCCGCCGCCAACCAGAATAACCGGGGATTTAGCCGCTTTCAGGGCCTTTGCCGCGCGGGCAATCGCCGCCTCGTCCAACAAGTTAAGGGTGTCATCGACAATCGCTTCATACGGCAGATCAAACGGCATCGCCATCACATCTATCGGCACTTCGATATGCACAGGCCCACCGCGTCCGTGCGCAAAAATCCCGTAGGCCTGATCCAAGACGGGAATAAGATCAGCCGCACCTGTCAATTGTGTCGATGTCAAAGCCACAGTTGCCGCCATTTTTTGCTGCTCGGGCAATTCGTGCAAATGCCCCAAACCGCGACCCAAATTGGCCCGCCTGTTCACCCCCGAGACCACCAGCATCGGTACACTGTCGGCACGCGCTTGCATCATCGGGGTCAGCGCATTGGTCAGCCCCGGACCAGTGATCACAAACGCCACCCCGGGTTTGCCCGCCATGCGCGCATAACCATCCGCCATAAAGCCCGCGCCTTGTTCGTGCCGCGCCGTGATATGGCGAATGTTCGAGCCTGCCAATCCGCGGTACAATTCCACCGTATGGACACCGGGAATGCCGAAAATTACCTCGACACCGCGTGCCTGCAACTGCCCAACCAGTGCTTCACCAATACTAATCATGATGCGACCCTTTGCGCGTTCAAGGAGCGTGCATAGGCTGCTATACGGGTGCAGGCTTCCTGAACAATCGCGTCATCCTTGGTCAGGGCAAAGCGCACCCAATTCTTTAACGAGACCCCGAAAGACGCCCCCGGCATCACCGCAACCCCGGCTTTTTCCAACAAGTCCAGCGCAAAAGCCTGCCCATCCAGCCCAGTGGCCGACACATCGATCAGAGTAAACATCCCCGCTTTGGGCCGGCTTACCCGCAAGCCCGCAACGCCGTTAAGGGCGTTATACACCATATCTGCACGGTGCGCGAACCGCACCCGCATACCTTTGGCCACCTCTGATGGGGCCGAAACAGCTTCGGCGGTCATATCCGCAATGAACGGCTGGTTGCCAAACAATATGGTTTCGGCAAGCGGCAACAGGTGCGCGATAAATTCAGCCGAGCCGATACACCAGCCGCTGCGAAACCCGGGGGCGGCATGGGCTTTTGAAATGGACGCCACCACGATCACACGGTCGGCAAATTCGGGGAATGCAAGCGGCGAGGTAAAAGTCTCACCGTCGAACACCAGCTCTTCATAAACCTCGTCCGCCAATATCCACAAATCATATTTGACCGCCAAAGCACCTATTTCGGTTATATCCTTGCGCGTTAAAACCGCCCCGGTCGGGTTATGCGGCGAATTCAGGAATATCACCCGGCTCTGGGGCGTAATCCGTGCTTCTATATCTGCCGCCCTGATCCGAAAACCGTTGGCCGCGTCAAGTGGCACCGGCACCGCCCGTGCACCGCTTGCCGCGATAACACCTTCATAACTGGCATACATTGGATCGCCCACCAGAACCTCGTCGCCAGCCTCGGCAATCCCCATCATCGCGGCGTAAAGCGATGTTTGCGTACCCGGGAAACACAAGATTTGATCGGCGCCAATGGTACGCCCCGTATTGCGACTGTAACGCGCCGCCAAAGCCGCCAGCAATCCCGGTTCACCACGCCCGTTGGAATATCCCGTACGCCCTGCCCGCATCGCGCGACTTGCGGCATCAATAAGCGGCACGGGGGTTGGAATGTCAGGCTCACCAATAGTCATTTCCAGAATATCACACCCTTCTGCCACCTTTTTACGGGCCAGCGCATGAATTTCCCATTTTTCACCACCCAAACCTGCCAGACGCCCGGTCAGGGATGCATATTTTAGTGTCATTCCGTTAACTCCAATCCCAAAATCGCGCCCACAGAGGCAAGTCCTATTGCAGGTAATTCACCTGCCTTAAACGTATTCGGCAGGGCACTTCCCTCTAGCCACAAACCGTCCAGAACCGCATTGCAGGCAATGGAAAAACGGCGTAATTCCGCTGCATTTTCAGGGCGGCCCGCCTCAATAAAAGCCGCACCGATAAGCTGTTCCAGCTTGTTGCGAAACTGGAAATAGGTCTTTTCGTGTATCGCACGCATATGCGCATCCCGCTGAACCGACTGGATAAATCCCGCCCATAATGCCATTGCACGCGGATCGACAACAGGCGGTTGCAACGATGCTGCAACAAGCGAACCCAGACGGGCCACCGCATTGGGGTGATCCAGATCAAGCGTCGCCCAAGAGGCATAACGCATCGTCGTCATATGCCGCTCATAGGCGGCGCCAACCAGCTCTTCCTTGGTGCTGAAATAATGCCGGATCAGCCCTTGTGTCACACCGGCCACGCGCGCGATATTGCGCACCGTTGCCGCCTCGGGGCCACCGTCCGCAATCAGCATAAGTGTGGCCTCGATCAAGGCATCTCGGCGTTGATCAGGGCTTTCTCTGGTGAATGTTTTGCGAATTGCATCCATTGGAGATTACCTGTTTTATATTTATTATACGTTTGTATAATTTCATAAAACATTTCACCACGCAAGCGAAATCACCGTAAATGGGAAACCCTTAAATCAACCCATTTTCAACGTGGAACCGGATGTGATCTTCGATGAATGTCTGGATAAAGAAATAACTGTGATCATAGCCCGGTTGCATCCGAAAATGCGCTGGCTGTTTGCGCTGGATGATCGCATCCATCAGGGCCTGCGGCTTCAGCAAGTCCAAAAAATTATCCGCCGTACCCTGATCGATCAAAACAGGCGTATGAAAGCCGTGCTCCGCCATCAAAAAAGCCGCGTCATGCACCGCCCATGCCGCTTCGTCCGCCCCCAGATAAGCGGTAAACTGCTTGCGTCCCCAATCGGACGCACACGGGTTTGCAATCGGTGCAAAGGCAGACACAGACGTGTAACGCTCGGGCAAATTCATCGCGATGGTCAAAGCCCCGTGACCACCCATGGAATGGCCGGTTATGCCTTGTTTTTCCTCGATAATCGGAAAATTCCGCGCAACCAATTCAGGCAATTCCTGCGTGATATATTCCCACATATTGAAATTCGGCGCCCAGGGTTTTTGCGTAGCATCCAGATAAAAGCCGGCCCCCTGCCCCAGATCATATGCCGCATCATCAGCAATCCCCTCACCGCGCGGTGATGTATCGGGAAACACCAGCGCCACCCCGTATTTCGCCGCATAGGCCTGCGCCCCCGCCTTGGTCATCGCATTTTCATGGGTGCAAGTCAGACCCGACAAATACCACAAAACCGGCACGCTTTTTGTGCAGGCTTGTGGCGGTAGATAAACCGCGAAAGTCATGTCGCACTGACAGGCATTTGAGCGATGTTTGTAAACCCCTTGCACGCCGCCAAAACAGGTGTTTTCCGATATAGTTTCCATGCCTTGACCTTTCTAAAAATTCTCACTTCGGGGCCGCAAATCCACCTCATGTGACCAGGTTGAGCGCGGCTGATGCGCCAGATGCCAGTATTCATCGGCAATATCTGCGGGGTGCATCATTTTGTCGGGATCAATTTTATGCCGCGCACGGCTGCGCTGGCTGTCGATAATCCCGTCCAAAATAACGTGGGCCACATGAATTCCGTGTGGTTGAAATTCGCGGGCCAGCGATTGGGTTAAGCCGCGCAGGGCAAACTTGGCCGAAGCAAAAGCCGCAAAACGCGCCCCACCGCGCAGACTGGCCGTCGCCCCCGACACAATAAACGCACCGCCACCGTCCTTGATCATATGCGGCAAAACCGACCGAGCCAAAACCGCAACGGTCAGAACCATCGCCCGCCAACTAGCCTCGAAATCGGCCAGATCAATATCCAGAAACGGCTGAACCACAAGATCGGACGTGTTATGAACCACTATTTTCGGCGGCCCGTAGGCTTGCATGATATTGGCAATCCGGTGCCTCGCTTCGACCGCATCAGTTAAATCACAGGCCTGAATATCCTGTCCGCTGTCTTTGGCTGGGCTGCGGGCCAAACCTACCGCCTGCATCCCGCCCGCTTCAAAGCGGCGCAACAATGCCACCCCCAAACCGCCACCTGCACCGGCCACTAAAGCCAAGGGTTTATCTGTCATATTTTTATCCTTTTTAACGCGGATGAAAACAAGCCACTTTCACCCCGCCCACAGTTTCCAAAGCGGGTGCGCTTGCGCGGCACCTGTCATCGGCAAATTGGCACCGGGGACTGAAATAACAGCCCCGTGGCGGGTCAAGCGGCGACGGCAGCTCACCCTTCAGCATGATCCTCTGTTTTTTATGGCCAGGATTGGCAATCGGCGTCGCCGACAACAAAGCCTCGGTATAAGGATGCTTCGGTGCTGCAAACACATCTCTGGCAGCCCCCGTTTCCACCACCTTGCCCAAATACATCACCATCACATCATCGGCGATATGTTTAACCACGGACAGGTCGTGACTGATAAAAAGATAGGCCAGCCCCAGATCGGTTTGCAAATCGGCCAGAATGTTCAAAACCTGCGCTTGAATGGATAAATCAAGCGCCGACACCGGCTCGTCCAGCACCAACACGCGCGGGTTCAGCATCAAGGCGCGCGCAATCGCGATACGCTGGCGTTGCCCACCTGAAAACATATGCGGATAGCGTTCATAATGCTCGGGGCGCAGTCCCACCCGCTCCATAGTTTCCTCGGCCCGTTTGCGCCGCGCGGGCGCGTCCATATTGGTGTTCAGCAATAAAGGCTCTTCCAGAATATAGCCGACCTTGTGACGCGGATTAAGCGATCCGTAAGGGTCTTGAAACACAATCTGCACCGCCTTGCGGTTTTCCACACTGCCAACGACTGCAGCTTGCCCATCGATCAGCAAAGCGCCACTTGTAGGTGGCTCGATCATCGCAATGACCCGGGCCAGTGTCGATTTCCCGCAGCCGCTTTCGCCCACTACCGCCAGCGTCTTGCCCGCAGAAAGCGTAAAACTGGCCCCGTCCAGTGCTTTGACCAAGCCCGGTTTTTTCATCAACCCTTTGCTGACTTCATAATGGCGCACCAGATCAGTGGCCTTTAAGATCGGCGTGCTCATGACGTGCCCCCAACAATGGGGTGATTACACAGAGCCAGACCCATATCCGCATTTTGGCGGCTGACCGCACGGTCGCAATCATCCTGTTTCAAGGTGCACCTCGGCGCAAACAAACAGGCGGGCGGGCGATCAAACTGGCCTGGCACCACGCCCGGGATCGATGGCAGATGCCGTCCCACCGCACGTTCCGGCAAAGCCGCCAACAGCGCAGCCGTATAGGGATGGTGCGGTGTGTTGAACAGTTCCATCACATGCTGCTCTTCCACCTTTTGCCCCGCATATTGCACCTGCACCCGCTCAGCGGTTTCAGCCACCACGCCCATATCATGGGTGATCAGGATCAGGGCCATGTTCTTGTCACGCTGAAGCCCCGCCAACAGATCCAGAATTTGCGCCTGAATGGTCACATCAAGCGCGGTTGTCGGCTCATCCGCAATCAGAAGTTTCGGATCCCCCGCCAAGGCCATCGCAATCATCACCCGTTGGCTCATACCGCCCGACAATTGATGCGGAAATGCCGACAGACGGGTTTCAGGGGCCGGAATGCCGACCTGCTCTAACAGCTCGATGCTGCGTTTGCGCCGCTGTTTACGGTCCATGCCAAAATGCAAGCGTAACACCTCGCCTATCTGGAAACCTACAGTAAAACAAGGATTTAGGCTGGACATAGGCTCTTGAAAAATCATTGCCATATCTTTTCCAATGATTTTGCGGCGGGCTAATTTACCCATGCGCAGCAAATCGTGTTGATTAAACAACATATGTTCAGCGGTAATTTGTGCAGTCCACGGCAACAACCCCATTAGGGCCAGCATCGCTACCGATTTCCCCGAACCGCTTTCGCCCACGATCGACAATATCTCGCCGCGCTGGCACTGAATATCGACCCCGTCCACAGCCCGGAACAAACCGCCCGCTGTTTGGAAATCAACCGATAGGTTTTGGATGTTCAACAACATGGGGCTAAGACCTTTTCATCTTGGGATCAAGCGCATCACGCAACCCGTCACCCATCAGATTGATCGCCAGAACCGTGATCAAAATCGCCAGTCCCGGGAAAGTTACAACCCACCATGCACGCAAAATAAACTCGCGCGCTTCGGCCAGCATAGTCCCCCATTCTGGCGTCGGCGGCTGCGCCCCCATACCTAGAAAACCAAGTGCCGCCGCATCCAGAATGGCGTTTGAAAACGACAAGGTCGCCTGCACTGTCACCGGCCCCAAACAATTCGGCAAGATAGTACGGGTCATCAAATAAATCGGCGACGCGCCAGCAACGCGCGCCGATGTGACGTAATCCTTGCCCAGCTCGTTTAGCACCGAGGCCCGTGTCAGGCGCACGAAATGTGGCTGCAACACGATCGCAATCGCGATCATCGCATTCAGTAAACCCGGCCCCAGAATGGCAACCATGACCAAGGCCAGCAACAGCGACGGAAACGCCAGCACAATGTCCATAATGCGCATGATGACCGTATCAACCACACCGCGAAAATACCCTGCAACCAGCCCAACAGATACACCACCCGTTACCGCCAGCGTGACCACAACAACCCCGATAAACAGTGAAAACCGTGCGCCATATATCAATCGTGACAGCATATCGCGCCCAACTGCGTCGGTGCCAAGCAAGAACTTCCACTGCCCACCTTCCTGCCAGACAGGTGGTGCCAGAAGCGCATCTCGAAACTGTTCGGTTGGCCCGTGCGGGGCAAACAGTGGGGCCAACACCGCAACCACAACCAAGGTGACAAACACCCAAAGCCCGATCACCGCACCGCGATTTTCGGAAAAATAAAACCAGAAATCCGCCAACATGCGGCGGCGCATTTGGCGTTTCACATCGCGTGCGGATTGTAGACTTGGTGTGTCGGTCATCTTATGCCCCTAATCATGGCGAATACGCGGATTGATCAAACCGTAGGTCATATCCACCAGAAGGTTCACGATCATCACCACGGCGGCGATTAGCAACAGGCCCGATTGCACCACCGGATAATCGCGCCGTGAAATACTGTCGACCATCCATTTACCGATACCCGGCCAACTGAAAATCGTCTCGGTCAAAATCGCCCCCGCCAGCAGCGTCCCCACACTCAACCCGATCACCGTGATCACTGGAATCATCGCGTTGCGCAGCGCATGAACCCCGACCACCCTTGCAGGCGACAGGCCCTTGGCGCGCGCGGTGCGTACATAATCTTCGCCCAGAACCTCCAGCATGGCCGAGCGGGTTTGCCGCGCTATTACCGCCAGTGGAATTGTTGCCAACACGATGGAAGGCAGCACTAGATGGCTCATGGCCGAAGTAAACGCCCCCTTTTGCCCTGACAGCAGGCTGTCAATCAACATAAAGCCCGTAACATCGGGAAAATAATACAAAAGCGATATACGCCCGGACACCGGCGTCCAGCGCAGCCAACCCGAAAACACGATAATCAGTAGCAAACCCCACCAGAAAATCGGCATCGAATAGCCCACAAGGGCGGTGCCCATCAATGATTGATCCCAAAAAGAGCCGCGCTTGCTGGCGGCTATAATCCCTGCGGGAATGCCAATGCAGATGGCAATGATCAGGGCCACGACCGACAGCTCTACGGTGGCTGGAAACAGGGTGAAAAACTCGTGCAGAACCGGTTGCTTGGTGACCAGAGAATTACCGAAATTTCCGTGCATCAACTGGTTCAGATAATCCAGATACTGTTGCCATATGGGTCGGTCATAACCGAATTGGTGCATCAATTGCGCGTAGCGTTCGGGCTTGATCCCGCGCTCGCCTGCCATCAGCAAAACCGGGTCGCCCGGCAACACCCGCACAAAGCCGAAGGCCACGATGGTGATGCCCAGAAAAGTCGGGATCAGCAAAGCGATGCGTTTCAGGATATAGCCAAGCATGTTGTTACCCCACAATCCTAAAGCTGCAATCAAATATTGTCAGGCTCAGTCATGTAATAAAGTCACTTTAGGTAAAACCGGGCAGGTCTGGCCCGCCCGGTTCTATTTTCCTATTCGGATATATCGACGCCTTCAAAACGGTGCCCGCCAAGGGGATCCATTTTGTAGCCTGTCACTTTTTTGGACATCGGCATGAACACGACCGAATGTGCAATGGTGGCCCAAGGGGCTTCACGCTTAAACACCACTTGCGCCTGTTCATAAAGTGCTGTGCGTTCTGCCTGATCAGAGCTTTGTTTGGCCTTGTTGGTCAGACCGTCAAACTCTTTGTTGCACCACTGTGCACGGTTTGAACCACCCACACCGGAACAGCTGAGCAAAACAGCCAAGAAGTTATCGGGGTCCCCATTGTCGCCGGTCCAACCCAGCAAAACTGCACCGTCACGGTCTTCGGCTTTCGACAGCTTCAGGTATTCGCCCCACTCATAGGACGTCACTTCCGCAGTCACGCCAACGGCCGCAAAATCCGCTTGGATCAATTCAGCCATACGCCGCGCATTGGGGTTATAGGGACGCGCAACCGGCATCGCCCAGATCTTCATTTTTAGATCCTTGACACCAGCGTCTGCCAACATCTGCTTGGCGGCGGCAGGATCATAACTGTCGTCCTTGATGTTCTTGTTATAAGACCACATGGTCGGCGGGATCGGATTGATCGCGGCAACACCTGCACCATTGAACACCGCATCCAGAATAGCCTGTTTGTTGATCGCTTTGTTCAAGGCTTTGCGCACATTCACATTATCAAACGGCGCCACTTTGGTGTTATAGGCCAGATAGCCCACATTCAGGCCCTCGGCAGAAATAACATTCAGATTTGGGTCAGCTTTCAGCCCGTCAATATCAGCCGGGTTCGGATACGGTGCCACCTGACATTCATTGGCTTTCAGCTTTTGTATACGCACGGAATTATCAGTGGTGATAGCAAAGATCAGATTGTCAATTGCAGGCTTGCCGGCATAAAAACTAGGGTTCGCTTTATAACGGATCACCGCATCTTTTTGGTACGCCACAAACTGGAACGGCCCGGTGCCGATGGGTTTCTGGTTCAAATCGCCCATAGTGCCCGATGCGGCCAGCTGATCGGCATATTCCTTGGAAAAGATCGAAGCAAAATCCATTGCCAGATTGGCCACTGTTGGCGATTCTGGTTTGTTCAGCACGAACTTCACCGTCATATCATCAACCTTGACAATCTCTTTGATCAGGCTTGGCATATCCATACCGTTGAAATATTCCCACGCAGCCCCGTCAACATATTGGAAATATGGGTTATCCTTATTCATTTGGCGATCAAAGCTGAAAATCACGTCATCCGCATTCATATCACGTGTCGGGGTAAAATAATCCGTTGTGTGAAACTTAACACCGGGGCGCAGTTTGAAAGTATACTCCAATCCATCGGCGGAACCGCTCCAGCTTTCAGCAAGCCCGGGGATCACATTCGTGGTGCCGTTTTCAAATTCAGCCAGGCGGCTGTAAATGGTTTTGGATGAGGCATCAAAGGTTGTACCGGCGGTATAAAGCGCCGGATCAAAACCCTCGGGCGACCCTTCCGAGCAATATACAAGCGTTTTCGCCTGTATGGTCGTGGCCATCAAAACGGCGGCAAGGCCAACCGATGCGAACAATAATTTTTTCATTTTAATCTCCCAATAATGATATTCGGCTAGGAAACTCGTTGGGCAAATGCCCCTGCTTTCCTACAGAACCCTCACTGAAGCACAGTTTTTTTGACCTGTCACGCCCTTTTGACCGCTAAAATTGTCAGAGACCATGGGGCAACCCACTTTGAAGAAAGCCGCATCTACGAAAACTTTAACAGTTTGAACCTCGCAATATAATTGACAAAGGGGGGCGTTTTCAGAGACAGATTATGCCATGCTCAGAATTTACCGAGGCCCCTCATGAACAATCATGTCACCACCCACCAAGCCACCGACGATCAGCGCAATGAAACCATTAAGATTTATGTGAACGGTCAAATCGTTCCACGGGCCGAAGCCGTGGTTTCGGTCTATGACAGCGGCTTTATGCTGGGTGACGGTATCTGGGAAGGTCTGCGGCTTTACAACGGCAAATGGGCTTTTCTGGACGCCCACATGGATCGCCTGTTCGAGGCCGCAAAAGCCATTGATCTTGATATAGGCATGGATCGTGCGGACGTGATTACTGCCCTTGAGACCACGCGCCTTGCCAACCACATGACCACGGATGTGCACGCCCGCCTGATGGTCACACGCGGCGTCAAGGTAAAACCGTTTCAGCACCCATCGTTGTCGCAATCCGGCCCTACTGTGGTGATCATCTGCGAACACTCCAAGCCCTCGCTGCCGCGCCCGATCCGTCTGGCAACCGTGCCGCACATGCGCGGCCTGCCGATGAGCCAGGATCCGAAACTGAACTCGCATTCCAAGCTGAACTGTATTCTGGCCTGCATTGCCGCCGAAAAAGCCGGCGCAGACGAAGCCCTGATGCTGGACGTGCATGGCTTTGTGAACACCACCAACGCCTGCAACTTTTTCATTGTTAAAAAGGGCGCGGTTTGGACAAGTACCGGGGATTATTGCATGAACGGGATCACCCGGCAAAAGGTAATCGATCTGTGCCGCGCCAACAACATCACCTGTCTTGAGCGCAATTATTCTCT
The DNA here is from genome assembly GCA_964567355.1 of uncultured Neptunicoccus sp. Lineage (GTDB taxonomy): Bacteria > Pseudomonadota > Alphaproteobacteria > Rhodobacterales > Rhodobacteraceae > Amylibacter. The sequence continues at coordinate 2,130 of CAZMMG010000005.1, read as the reverse complement.
TGTGGATGCCTATAGTGCAGATGAGGCATTTCTAACCGGCACATTCGGAGCGCAAACCCCTGTGTCTAAAATCGACGGGCGACAAATCGGCAAGGCCGAACTTGGCCCCGTCACCAAACAAATCCGCGCCCTTTATGCCAAATTGATTACAAAGGAAACCGCGTGACCCGCATTGCCATGTGGTCAGGGCCGCGCAACCTGTCTACGGCGATGATGTACGCCTTTGGTGCACGCGCCGATTGCGCGGTATGGGACGAACCTTATTACGCCGCCTATTTGCTGAAAACCGGACTTGACCATCCGATGCGCACGGAAATACTAGCAAAATGGCCACATGATGCCGCCCAAATTGCCACAAGCATTCTAGGCGACATACCCCACGCAAAACCGGTATTTTACCAAAAACATATGACCCAGCATATGCAGCCCGACTTTGACCGCGCGTGGATGCGCCACGTCACCAACGTGTTTTTGATCCGTCACCCGGCACGGGTGATTGCCAGCTACCACACTAAGCGCGAAAGCCCCAGTTTGGCCGACATCGGTTTTCGCGAACAGGCCGAGATTTTTGATCAGGTAGCCCAAGACACCGGAGATGCCCCCATCGTTATCGACAGTGCCGATATTCGCGCCAACCCAGAAATCATGTTGCGCACTTTATGCGCCGCCATTGATCTGCCGTTTGATGCCGCAATGCTAAGCTGGCCCAAAGGCGGTCACCCCCAAGACGGGCCTTGGGCACCGCATTGGTATCCTGCAGTCTGGAACAGCACGGGCTTTGCTGGGGCCGAAGGGCCGTTACCGACAATCAAAGGCCCGTTAAAGGATGTTCTGGCCAAGGCTTTGCCGCATTATACCCGCCTTGAGGCGGTAAAAATAGAAGCCTAGCCATGTTTGCCCCGTTATGCCTATAGTGCCACTTCAAGGTGGGATATAATGAAGGCAGAATTCACAACATGAGCGCAACTTTACAAAATCGTGTATTGGTAAACATGCGCGAACACTATTCACGCCTTGCCCCGACACTGCAAATTGCGGCCAAATACGTTATCGACCATCCGGCCGATTTCGGCATTGACCCCATTCGCACCACAGCCGAGAAAATCGGTGTCAGCACCTATTCTCTGGTGCGCCTGTCCAAAGAACTCGGCTACCCCGGTTTTGAAGAATTTCGCGAGCCCTTCAGGCGGGCCTTACGCAGCTCAGCAAAACCCACAATCAGTTCCAGTTGGCTGAATGATCTTTCGGCACAGGGGCTAACAGGGGCGATGCTGGCCAATTCCGCCGAAAATTCCATGTCGATCCTCAAACATTCTTTGCGACAAATGACCCCGGAAATCGCAGAAAAATTCATCGAGGTTTTAACTAATGCGCGCACGGTTTATGTAACAGCCACCAGCACCAGCTATGCCTTGGCCTATTATTTTCAGCATATCGCCCGACTGGTTCTGCCCAATGTGCAGTTTATTCCGCGCGATATGTCAAACCCGATCATTGACATGAATTTTGCTACAGATCAGGATGTTCTACTGGCCATTACCGTCAGCCCCTACAGCCAGATCACCATGAACGCCTGCAAGTATGCCCGCAAAAAAGGCATGAAGCTACTTATAATCACCGACAGTGACCTACCGCTTGCAGAACTTTCCCCCGAAGCGGTGCTAACCGCAGAAATGGAAAGCCCCTATGTGTTTGCTTGTTATTTGGGCGTAATTGCAATTCTTGAAAGCCTGTTGCATCTCTTGGTCATCTCGGGCGGCAAAGAGGCCGAGGCAAACATCAAGTCCTACCGCAACCTAAAGGCATCTATTGATGGAACCTCGCCTTTTTAGGCTCGGGAAAAATTGACGGTAAAAGTGAATAAATAAGCTATTTCAAATGGTTAACCATATGTCCTATCTAGGACATCAAGATTTAGAGAAGGTTTTTCGTGTTTTCATAGCTTACGGCGTCACCCAGAAAAGCAAGCGACGCCGTAAGGAATTTATATTTTACAAGCCCAGAGCTTTATAACTGGACGCGATACGCCCCAAAGACACCAAATAGGCCGCCGTGCGCAAGCTATCCACATCATCACGCGAATGCCAGACATCGCGCATCGCCTGATAAGTTCCGCGCATGGTATCTTCC
>CAZMMG010000004.1:0-20771 GCA_964567355.1 uncultured Neptunicoccus sp. | reverse complement strand
CTCGTCCACGGCGCCCGACAGCGCGGCGCAGCGGCGCAGGAGCCGCAACGCCCGGCCACAGTCCGCCATACCGCGGGGGGGTGGGCTGTATGGTGTAGCTGGCAATGGCGCGTCAATGCAATCCCAGATATACCGAAAAGGTGTGAAGTCATGGTTGCGCTATCCTGCTGAGGGTACGCGTAGGTAATATGCCCCTTTGGCCATCAGTGCTAACGGGTGGAAAGTGACGCGTAACAATCTTTAAGACCAAAAACGGCGGCAGGCTTGGCCTCATACCGAGCTTGCCGAAGTGATATCTTTACCCTAAGCCCTAACGGATGAACCATCCGACAACATATTCTGGGCACGCGAAAGCGGTGCTGATATTGGGGCTGCCGTTGATCGGCAGCCACATCGCGCAAATCGCCATCCAAATGACCGATACGGTGATGATGGGCTGGTACGGGGTGACCGAACTGGCCGGAATTGTGCTGGCTTCATCGATGTTTTTTCTGCTGTTTATAGTGGGCGCGGGTTTTTCATTCGCGGTGATGCCGATGGTTGCCAACGCTGTTGGGGCGGATGATGATATGCAGGTGCGCCGGGTTACTCGTATGGGATTTTGGGCGTCCGCATTTTATGTGGTTTTGATTTTGCCAATCATGTGGTGGTCAAAAGCACTATTGCTGACTTTGGGACAGGAACCTGCCGTTGCAGCTTTTGCCCAGGATTACCTGCGTATTACCGGCATTGGCTTGTTTCCCAGCCTGTTTGTTATGGTGATCAAAGCCTATCTGGCGGCTTTGGAACGCACGCAGATTGTTCTGTGGGTGACAATAGCGGGTGCAATTGTGAACGGGCTATTGGATTACGCGCTTATTTTCGGCCATTGGGGTGCGCCCGAGATGGGAATACGCGGGGCGGCGATTGCCTCTGTAATGATGCCGGTTGCAAGCGTTCCTCTGTTGATCATCTATATTAACCACACCATGCCACAACACGCATTGTTCCAGCGCATATGGCGGTTTGACCGGTTGGCTTTCTGGCAGGTGTTTCGCCTTGGTTGGCCCATCGGGCTGACCAATTTGGCTGAAACCGCTTTGTTCAGTGCCACTGCGATTATGATGGGATGGGTCGGTACATTAGAACTGGCAGCCCACGGCATTGCGTTGCAATGGACGGCTGTGGCATTCATGGTGCATGTGGGTCTGGGCAATGCGGCGACGGTGCGTGCTGGTCGCGCGGTGGGGCGTGCCGATGCGGCAGGCTTGCGCCGTGGTGCTGTGGCGACACTTGTGATGGCATTGCTGCTTGCCGGCATGACGGTTTTGTTGTTCCTAAGCGTCCCTGACCTGTTGGTCGGGGTATTTTTGGACAGTAAGGAACTTGCACGAGACCAGATCATTGCCATTGGTGCCGGCCTGTTGGCGATGGCGGCACTTTTCCATGTTGCCGACAGTGCGCAAGTGATCGCAATGGGGCTGCTGCGCGGGGTGCAGGATGTGCGCGTGCCGCTTATCCTTGCGGTTATCAGCTATTGGGTTATCGGCTTGCCTGCGGGCTATCTGTTCGGCTTTTCCTGGGGCTTTGGCGCGGTCGGTATTTGGATGGGGCTGGTCTGCGGATTGACGTTGGCGGCAATATTGCTGAACTTCCGGTTTTGGACAACAAACTGGATTGTGCCAGTTTGAATTGTTTTTCAAAGCGTCTTTGACGAACAACCCGATTTCCTGCGACCGGATGCTAAGCCTGTTCGCAAAATTCGACCCAGTTGTGCATGTGTGGGTAACTTCGATAAACTGGGTGCAAATTATAGTTTGCCATTGCATGTACTTGGAAGATTGCACAGAATTGGGCAGGCCCTTGGGAAACAGAATGTAGGAATGTTTGATGCGACAGATGCCTTTTGCAACCCATGGCTTAAGGGTGGGCCTGCTGGGCGGTTCTTTTGATCCGCCGCATGCGGGGCATTTGCATATTTCGAACTGGGCGTTGAAAGAATTCGGGCTGGATCAGGTTTGGTGGCTTGTCAGCCCCGGCAATCCGCTAAAGACGCGTGGGCCTGCGCTGCTTGAAAAACGTCTGGCTGCGTGCCACGAGCTGGTGCATCACCCGCGCATAAAAGTCACCGATCTGGAAAGCAGGCTGGGAACACGCTACACCGCTGAAACTCTGGATAAGCTGCTGGAGCTGTATTCAGGGGTGCGCTTTGTCTGGTTGATGGGGGCGGATAATCTGGTGTCTTTTCATAAATGGGATCGGTGGAATGACATTATGAAAAAGGTGCCCATCGGGGTTTTGGCACGTCCCGGGCAACAAATATCGGCAGGCCGCTCGACTGCGGCTGCACGCTATGTGCGCTGCCGCTTGTCGGCGGATAGATCAACCGCTCTGCCGTTTCGCGAGGCCCCTTGCTGGAGCCTTTTAAGCGGGGCGATGATGGATATATCGTCGACCGAGATCCGAAATCGCGGCGAGTGGTGAAAGTATGGTTGATTAGCGGGTGGGGCTTTGGTTATGGTGGCCTTATGAACCCAGTTTATTTCCAGAAAAAACTGATTAGACGTATAGTTTTACAAGCGGCGATATGGGCCGTTTTGTTTGTTGCCTTTAGCGGATGTTTGGCTGCGAAGGAATTGCAAATAAAGCAATCGCTGAATTTGATTGCAACATCGGCGAGGCTGTCGGGCAGTCAAAGTATCGTTTTGATGGATGCGATCACGGGGGCTGTTTTGGACAGCTATCATGGCGCAAAGAAGCTGCCGCCTGCAAGCGTGACCAAACTGGGGACAACGCTTTACGCGCTGGATGCTTTGGGGGCTAGAACCACATTTAAGACTCGACTTTTGGTGACCGGGCCGATCCGCAAAGGCGTTTTAATGGGGGATCTGATCCTGGAAGGGTCGGGGGATCCAAGGCTGGACACGGATGCGTTGGGGGCATTGGCCGAGCAGTTGAAGGCCAAAGGGGTTAAGGCTGTTGATGGCAAGTTTTATGTTTATGCAGGTGCTTTGCCCTATCAACATGAAATTGATCCCGGACAGCCCGAACAGGTAGGGTATAATCCGACCATTGCGGGGATTAACCTGAATTTCAACCGTGTGTTCTTTCAATGGAAACGCAAAGCCAAGGACTATACTTTGACGTTGCTTGCGCAAGCGCGAAAATATGCACCTGAAGTGTACGGTATTAAAATGGCCGTGAAAAATCGTGATAAGCCCGTGTTTCTATATGGTTATATCAATGGTTCTGATAACTGGAGTGTTGCAAAATCCGCCCTTGGGAAAGGCGGTAGCCGCTGGTTGCCGGTGCGCCGGCCTGCGAAGTATGCTGGCGAAGTTTTTAGCGCAGTTGCGGCAATAAACGGCATTCGGCTGCCAAAGCCAAAAGTGACGCGGGAACCTGTTTCAGGAACGCCGATAGCGGTTTGGGAAAGCCGCAGCTTGCGGGTGTTGCTTAAATCGATGTTGAAATATTCTACCAATATGACAGCAGAAATAATGGGAATGCATGCGACCCTGAAGCGTGGTAAATCCGCCGATACCTTACGTGCTTCGGCTCAGGAGATGACTAGATGGCTGTCGTCAACATATGGGGTGCGCGGGGCTAAATTTGTTAATCATTCGGGGCTTAGTGAGGATAGTCGTATTTCGGCTCATGAAATGGCGAAGCTTTTAGTGAATGCCAAATGGGACGGGCCTTTGCGTCCTTTGATGAAAGAAATCACTTTGCGTGAGACGAAGGGCAAAAAATCCCCGATTGCCAAAACTAAGGTTGTGGTAAAAACTGGTACGTTGAATTTTGCCAGTGACCTAGCGGGTTATGTGACCTGCCCGAATGGTCGTAAGCTGGTGTTTGCGATATTGACCGCTGATATGAAAAAGCGGGCGAGTATTGCCAAAGAAGATCGTGAACGACCGCCGGGATCGCGAAGCTGGGTGCGCAGGTCACGGGCGATGCAGCACCAGTTGTTGCGCTATTGGGTGCGGAAATATGGGATTTAGCGGTGATCACCAGCAAGCATGTCGGTGATTTGTTTTAGCTTTCTTGAAGGGGATGTTTTTTCGGCAAGTTCTAAAATCAGTGAATTTCCTGTTACAGCTTTTAATCCGAAAGGCGCAACAAGCGCGCCGCTTTTCAACAGGGGTTTGATCAGGATTTCGTGACCGATCAAAACGCCTGCTCCGTTTTTGGCTTCTTCGAGGGCGATGCTGTAAAGTGAAAACCGCGGGCCGTTTCGGGGTTTAATATGGGCCAAGGCGGTTTGATTTAGCCATAGGTTCCAGTCATTTTCCCATAGGGCGTCATAGAGCCATGTTTCGCTTAAAAGATCGGCGGGTGAGTTCACTCTACACGCAATTTCTGGGGTGCATACTGGATATATGGCGTCTGTTTCCAAAACCTTTTGGGTGCTCTGGCCTGTGGGTTTCCCCAAAAACAGGCTCATGTCGAACATTTCGCGGGTCAGGTTCGGGGGCGTTTCCAATGCGGTGACGGAAATTTTGTGACTTTCAATCGCTGCACGGATCGCGGGCAGCCTTGGGGATAACCAAAGCAACGCGATGCTTGGTAGGGCGGCTATATTGATGGAGGAAAGTGCCGCACCCGTGCGCAAAGCGCGGATCGCATCCCCCATTGCGTCAAAGGCGGTGGTAAATTCTGCGGCAACGCTTTGCCCTAGCTCGGTAAGCGAGACACCTTGCGAACGGCGTTTGAACAAAGGGGCCCCTGCCCAATCTTCAAGCGACTTGATATGCTGGGAAATAGCCCCCGGCGTGACGCACAATTCGTCTGCGGCGGGGGTGAAGCCGCCCAAGCGGGCTGCGGACTCAAACGCGCGTAAGGCATTTAGCGGCGGGCCTTTGGGGTGTGGTGGGGAAATTGACATAATATAGGCCTAGTTTTTCTACGCCAATATTTAGCAAATCTGGTTTGCAGAAGCAAGGAATGGGTGGCAGGATAGTTTGAAATCAGGAGTTTAAACATGTCCCTTACATCCAGAAAATGGGTTCCGGCCCAAAGTGAAACACTTGTACAATCAGTCGCTACGCGTACCGCCAAGCAATCATCTGCCGATATAGCCGCCGCAATTGACGGCCTTGCACAAAAAAATCGCGACATCCATGAAGCGGAATGTTTCAATCTGAACCCCGCCACCAATGTGATGAACCCGCGTGCTGAAGCGTTGTTGTCTGCGGGGATCGGTTCACGCCCTTCACTGGGCTATCCGGGCGACAAGTACGAGATGGGGTTGGAAGCCATAGAAGAGATCGAGGTGATCGCGGCGGAATTATGCGCCGAAGTGTTTGACGCAAAATTCGCGGAAATCCGTGTACCATCAGGCGCGATTGCCAATCTTTACAGCTTTATGGCGACCTGCAAACCTGGCGATACAATCATCGCGCCGCCTGCGTCCATCGGCGGGCATGTCACACATCATGCGGATGGTTGCGCGGGGCTTTACGGGCTGAACACGGTTGCAGCCCCGGTAAATGCGGACGGCTATACCGTGGATATCGACGGCTTGCGGGCCTTGGCACACGAAGTGCGCCCCAAACTGATCACCATCGGCAGCAGTCTGAACCTGTTTGAGCATCCGGTGCGTGAAGTGCGCGCTATAGCTGACAAGGTCGGTGCAAAAGTGATGTTCGATGCCGCACACCAATGCGGGATTATTGCAGGCGGTGCGTGGAAAAACCCGCTGGATGAAGGTGCACATTTGATGAATATGAGTACATACAAAAGCCTTGGCGGGCCGGCCAGCGGCTTGATCGTATCAAATGATGCCGAAATTGCCGAGCGGCTGGATGCCATCGCTTTTCCGGGGATGACGGCGAATTTCGATGCGGCCAAATCGGCGGCTTTGGCGGTCAGCATGCTGGATTGGCGTGAATATGGCGCGGAATATGCGGCTGAAATGATTGCCGTGGCGCAGGCATTTGCTTCGGCACTGGACGCGCAAGGCCTGCCGGTGTTCGCCAAGGATCAGGGCTTTACGCGGTCACATCAGTTTGCACTGGAAGCGGCAGGTTTCGGCGGCGGGCAGGAGGCCTCGAAGAAACTGCGCAAAGCCGGTTTTCTGGCCTGCGGTATCGGCCTGCCGATTGATCCGGTCGCGGGCGATATGAACGGATTGCGCTTCGGCACGCCCGAGCTGGTGCGCTGGGGCGTGACGGTTGACCATGTGGGCGAAATAGCCGAACTTGTGGCCCGCGCACTACGGTCAAACCGCCCTGAAAGTCTGGCGGCAGAGGTGCGGGCGTTGCGCGGCGAATTCACCGCTATGCGCTATGTGCTTTGATCGGGTAAAGCGGATGCCATTTCGACACCTGCTATTCCCCCCAAGCCCAATCACACCCCGAATGTAGCACGCCACATCAGGGCCGCGCCTGAACTTGGGAAGGTGCGAATGCGCCTTCCCTAGGGGAAGGTCAGGCGCGGCCCGCGTCTATCGACGAGGGCCATGATGGGCGAAACCTTATACCCCCCCTCACCCCTCATACTCCCGCGGGTCACGCGGCAGCGGCCCGCCTTTTTCAAACGCTTCCATATCCTCGGTCATCTGTGTCATGATCCGCGCCATGCGTTCATAATAGCCGATGCGCCGTTCGGTCTGATCATTCGCCGCGTAGTGGGTTTGCAGCTCGCCGGCCAGCAGGGCGGTGAAATACACCCGCAGCACCTGATTGATTCGCCGCTGATAGCCCGGCCCCATTTTACGGAACCACTTTAACATATCGGTATCCATTCGCAGGGTGACGCGGGTTTTATGTGGCTCTATCGGGTCTTTGCTGTTCAGGTAGTTCCAGCCGTCGGGCAGGCTCCTGTCGACCCAGTTGTGCATCAACCCGTCCTGCATCTGCGCGATGGCGTCCGTCATGTTCTGTTGTTTTTTTGGTTGTGTCATTTGTCATCCGGTGGTTGAAAACCCCAAAATATCGCGCAAAAATTAACAAAACCGGGGGGCATCGTTCGGTGCACGCCAATCATACGCGCGGTGCACGCCGATCACAGGCTAAAAATCATCCCGCAGGACATATATTCACACCGTCAAGGTTTCAGCTTTGCCGCTCTTGACGCGGTCGCATCCAACCGGCTTCTTTGGCCCGAACCATGAAGCAAAATCACATAGAAGGCTTGGTGCGTATCGGGGCCAGCCGCGAAGAGGTGTCGGATGTTTTGGGCGTGACAATCCAGATCGGTGGCGGCCCGTCATTGATGTATACAGCCAAGGCACTAGATTGTTATGACCAGCTAACAGATTGAATTTAATTAACTTAAAGCGTCATATGCCGCGCCCTTGCGCCGCGTTCAATGGCGGCGGTGCGTAGGCGGTCGAGGTTCAGCTCATACCTGGTTTCTTGCAAGAAGCGCAGTTCTTCGTCGCGCAGGCGACCATCCGAGGCGGCAATATCGCAGCAAATTGCATAGGCGGTTTCATATAGTTTTTCCGGCAGCGCGGCACGGACAAGGCCAAACAAGGCGTCAAGCCCGTCTTCTTCTTCGACAAGGTCAAACACGGTTTGTGAAATGGTTTTGATACGGTCTATGTCGTAGTTGGCGAAAACCGGCAGGTTATTGACGATGCGTTCAATTGACAGAAGCTCCAGTGTTTTAATAGCTTCGTCGGATATGGACATTGCGACCATCATCGCGACAAGCGCATCTTCGGGAAGCCAGGGGGGTGGGGTGTGTGTCATCTTGCCGACTCTCTTATGAATTTCAAGTTTCATAATATTGACCCCGCAGCTTTGGGGCAATAGGGAGTGTAGGAAATAACCCGATGGAAAAACCGATGTCTGAATTGCGCGACCTTGCGATGAAATCCAAAGCCTGGCCTTTTGAAGAGGCCCGCAAGCTGTTGAAGCGGTTCAAGAACGGCGCGCCCGAAAAGGGTTATGTGTTGTTTGAGACCGGTTACGGGCCGTCAGGCTTGCCGCATATCGGCACATTCGGCGAGGTGGCGCGTACCACAATGATCCGCCGTGCCTTTGAAGTGATCTCGGATATTCCGACCAAACTGATCTGTTTTTCCGATGATCTGGACGGCATGCGCAAGGTGCCCGGTAATGTGCCAAACCCGCAAGATCTGGAGGTATATTTGCAACAGCCCCTGACGGATGTGCCTGATCCGTTTGGTACCCATGACAGTTTCGGCGATCACAACAACGCGATGCTGCGGCGGTTTCTGGATACGTTCGGGTTTGAGTATGAGTTTTACAGCTCAACCGCGTTCTATCGCTCCGGCGCGTTTGACGAAGTGCTGCTGCGCTGTGTCGAGAAATACGACGCGATCATGGAAGTGATGCTGGCATCTTTGCGCGAAGAGCGGCAACAGACTTACAGCTTGTTTCTGCCGATCTCGCCCAGCACGGGGCGGGTGCTTTATGTGCCGATGAAACAGGTGAATGCGGCTGACGGTACCATCACGTTTGACGATGAGGATGGCACAGAAATTACAACGCCTGTAACCAGCGGCAATGTGAAATTGCAGTGGAAACCTGATTTCGGGGCACGCTGGGCGGCCTTGGGTGTGGACTTTGAGATGTACGGCAAAGATCATTCCACCAACACGCATATCTACGACAAAATCTGTCGTATTCTGGGCGCTCCTGCACCGGCGCATTACGTGTACGAGATGTTTCTGGATGAAAACGGCGAAAAAATATCCAAATCCAAAGGCAACGGGATTTCTATTGATGAATGGCTGACCTATGCATCGGCGGAAAGCCTGTCTTATTTTATGTACCAAAAACCGCGCACAGCCAAACGGCTGCATTTTGATGTAATTCCGAAAGCGGTCGACGAGTATCATCAGCAATTACGGGCTTATGAGGGGCAGGAATTGGCCCGGCAGCTGAACAATCCAGTTTATCATATCCATGGCGGTGATGTGCCCAGATCCGACATGGTGGTGCCGTTTTCGATGCTGTTGAATGTGGCATCGGTTTCAAGTGCGGAAACCAAGCAAGCGATGTGGGGCTTCATTCATAAATATGCTCCCGAAGCGTCGCCCGAAACCAATCCGCAACTGGATGCGGCGGCAGGTTTTGCGGTGCGTTATTACCATGATTTTGTGAAACCTTTGAAAGAGTACCGTGCACCCAACGATCAGGAACGTGCGGCATTGGCCGATTTGTCGACCGGGCTACGCGATGTTGAAATGGCCAAGGTGATGATCGAGAAAAAGAACGCGGATACGGGTAGTGAACCTGCGGATTTAAGCGCGTTCAGTTTTGCCAATGCGGAAGATTTGCAGGCTTTGGTGTTTGCTGTTGGCAAAAATCACGGGTTTGACAATCTGCGTACATGGTTTCAAGCAATTTACGAGGTTCTGCTGGGGGCGTCCCAAGGGCCGCGTTTTGGCGGGTTTATAGCGCTTTACGGGGTGGATGAAACTGTTAAATTGATCGAAAGCGGTCTGGCAGGCGAATTGGGTTAGTCTTTCGGAAAATTGTCCAAGACTTCAAGCATCGGGCCGAGATGCTTTTTATATTTTTTCCACTCTTGTGAACTTCCCTTATACATTTTGCTGCGCACCTGTTGGTTTGAAGCGGTTGCCACAGTGCGGGTGTTTTTGTGAAAATCCAACACTGCATCTTGCCAGTCAAGACCGAGACGGGCCAAAAGGTTTTGGGTTTCTTCAAGCTGGTTTTCGGTTAGTTGCTCGTAGTTTATATCGTAAATTCTGTCTGGAAATTGTTCGTGCCAGAATTTCATAAGGTCAAGGTATAGCCCATAGTAATGTGCAACATCCTGCTGATCAAAGCTGAACCGCATGCCGTTGGCGGGGAAGTAGAGTTTGTAATTCGACCAGCAAACGGCAGCCGAATTGCGGGTGACGTGGATGATTTTTGCTTCGGGGAAGGCTTGCGCAATGAAACCTGTCCACCTGAAGTTTGCGGGCATTTTGTCGGTTATAACTGCTGTGTTGCAGTTCAGACCTGCAAGCCCGTCATAGTAACGCTCGCGGATGTCCTGAATAATATGGGGGGAATTGCCGTGGTGTTTCCAATTGATATCATCCATGATCTGATCCATGAATCTAAGTTCGCCGGCACCGAATACATCCGAATGACTGGATAATATCTGCTCGATCAGCGTGGTGCCAGAGCGCGGCATGCCCACGATAAAGATCGGCGTGGGCATGGTCAGGTTATCAAAATCCGATTTTATAGGATTATGCTCTGCAAATACGTTTTTAATGTCAGAAAACAGGGTTTCATCGATGGAAATGTCATAGTCCAATTCCTGCTTGCGCAATGCGCTGCCAGTATTCAGATACTTGAAAGCTTCGGCATTCTGCCCTTGATCCAGCTTTACTTTGGCATAAGCAAAACTGAGGTGCATTTTATCGTTTTTGCAAATGGCTTTTGATTTCAAAAGCGAAGGGATACGGGCCGTAAAGGCGTCGTCTTCTTTGAAGGTTCGGGCGGCGGTATAATACCGGTATGCCATGGCGTTATCGGGTTTAAGGCGTAGTGCCGTTTGATAGCTTGCAAGGGCAGAATCGAGATTTCCTTGGGCTTTTTGAACGCTCCCCAAATTAAGATGGGCTTCGGCAAGGTCAGGGTCGATTTGCAGGGCTTTTAGATAATTTTCATAGGCATCATCCAACTGCCCGTATTCTTGTTGTGTATTTCCAAGATGGTTGCGGGCCACGGCATTGTTTGGGTCGATTTGCAGGCCTTTTTCAAAATTAGCGATGGCACTTGCCCAGTGTCCAGCAGATTTTCCCAAGCTGGCCAGATTGAAATAGGCATCGGCATAGTTCGGGGCAATTTGCAGGGCAAGTTCGAAACTTTCCCGTGCGCGCGTCAGTTGCTCTATTTCAAAAAGAGCAATGCCCAAATTGTTATGAGCTTCGGCATAAGCCGGTTTCAGTTGCAAAGCTTTTTGGTAGCTTGCGATGGCCTCGTCATATCGCCCTAATGCTTTCAGGGCGGCGCCCATATTGTTGTGCCCTTCGGCAAAACTGGGGTTGATGCGCAATGCCTTTTTATAACATGCTGTGCATTTATTGTAGTTTTTCAGGCCCATATGTGCGATGCCAAGCAAGTCGTGAAGCGCAAGGGCGTTTGGAAAGTTTCGCAGCAATGCCGTTGCCTGTGTAACGAGATGATCAAGGTCGCCGTTTTGCAAGAAGGTTATAAGGGCGTTGATCTGGGTTTGCGACGGTTGCGCAGGCGGAGCAGGGAATCCAACCTGTGGGCGTTGCAAGTTTTTTAGGCCGTTCTGGGCGCGTTTGTTCATGGGAAAGCGTTGCAAGACCGAGCGGTAAATTTGTTCCGCCGTCTTCTTGTCACCATTGCGGCCAAGTTTTTTTGCTTTTGATATAAGTTGCTCGACGGAAGGGGCCATGGTGTCTATGCTCGTTTTGATTTTTGTAAACTTTTACTTGCCGAAATAATTATGTCTAAGGCCTAATCCTGCGATGAATATTGTTATACCCCATTTATCAGTAACTTTTACGGGCTGCAATCAAACTTTGATAAATCATAAGCCTTGCCAAAGCCGCCGTTCAGGCTGGCACATTGGATATTGAACAGTACAAAGCTGAAATCAGTGAAATCTATGTAAAGTTTGGCCTTGGGGTGGCTGTTCAGATAATGGTTACGCATTTGCGTGTGAGCGGGTGTGCCCCGAGGTAAAAAGCCAGCTTTGCATTGCAGTGTGATACGCGGATGAATAAGCGGGTCGCCCTTTGGGGCGGGCTCGCCCAACAATAACGAGCAATTCGGATTTTCCCGTAACGCATTGGTGTGAAATGACAAATCTGATATTAATGAGGCAGGCATCCCTTCTGGGGAAGTGCCAACTGCGGTGCGTGTGACATGTGGCAGGTTTGTTTCGGGGTGCAAAACTGCGAGTGATCCAAAACATGCATTTTTGATCAGATCGCGGGCGATTTTGCGGGCTTCATCATCTGTGGGTCGTAACAGGCTGGGTGTTTTGGTCATAATGGCAAGTTTAACTGCAAGCGGGTTTTTTGCAAGTTGATGGATGTGTTAGCCCCTCAAATTCTGTGGTTTGATCTTTGGTTGGTATAAACTGAAACGTGTTTTAGCGCACGCTGCCCAAAGCCTCTGTTAATCCTTATTGATAATTCTATTTGCAGATTTTGGACCCGTCCGGGTGTGTTTGAAAGGAATGAATATGAACAAAGTTATTACCGATGGTATTATCTTGATGCCACCTGCATTCGGGGACGGTTTAAGCGTTTGGTCGAGTGCAGATGGTTTGCCGGGTGATCCCGCCTATGATGCGTCGCCCGATGCAACGCTGATTGCGGCGGATGCGGATTTTGGTACCAGTTTGGAATTGCAAAAATCCCAAAGCGTGCAGAAATTACGCTCTATGACGGATACGCCACTTTTGGCCGGGTGTTATTTGCGTATCAGTGCGCGGGTGAAAGCGGTTTCGGGGGCTTTGCCCTCGGTGCGGATTGCTGGTGGGGCAGGCAATGCGTCGGGAGGGCATATCGGCGGTGTGATCGAAGTGGGGGCAGCGGTGCAATTGACCACATATGGCGAGGTTGTCGAGGTTTCGGCAATTGTCGGCACGGGGACGCGTACCGGGGTTGATATGATATGGGGGCGTGATGCCACTTTCGGACATTTCGGGCTTGATCTGACAGGTAACACCGGAGGTATCATTCGCATCGAGGATGTTGTGATCGAGGATGTTAGTTCGGTATTTTTTGGCAAAATTCTGGATGTCGTGGACGTTAAGGATTTTGGTGCTGTGGGCGACGGGGTCACAGATAATACGGCCGCTTTTGAAGCGGCGGATGCGGCGGCGCAGGGGCGCGATATTTTGGTGTCGGAAGGTGTTTTCTTTATCGGGCAAACGGTGACATTCGTGTCGCGGATACGGTTTCAGGGCACCTTGGTGATGCCCGATGCCGCGATTTTGCAACTGACGCAGAATTATAATTACGGCACTTATCTGGATGCCTTCGGAGATGAAACACTGGCGTTTAAAAAGGCGTTTCAAGCGTTATTCAATTTCACCGATCACGAGTCTCTGGATTTATGCGGCTATAGTATCACGCTTGACGGGCCGGTTGATCTGCATGCGGCTGTGGGAAACAAGGACAGTTTTTCAACCAGACGGGTTTTGCGTAACGGCCAGTTTTTGGCGCAGGTCGGGCCAGCATGGGACAGTGATGTGGTGACCTCGACGGCCAGTTTCAATGCCAGCAATGGCACGACGCTGACCAGCGTTGCCAATATCGCCTCTATTGCCAAAGGATCTTTGGTTGCAGGTTTCGGGGTCGGGGTCGGGGTCGAGATTTATGTGAAGTCGGTTGATGTGGCTAATCAAACCATCACGCTGAGCAGTCCGTTATGGGGGGCGGCTGCCAGCCAGACATACACGTTCACACGCAATAAATATCTTTTGGACATGAGCGGCTTTACCAGCATTTCACGGTTCACTTTCGACAGTATCGATTTTAACGGGGGTGGTCTTGCCAGCGGTGTGATGATCGCGCCAGACGGGTTGATCTATCATTTCAAGGATTGCTTTTTCACCAGTAATAAGGATCGCGGGCTGACCTCGATTGGAAAGGGCTGTTCTGGTATGCTCATTGATCGCTGTCAATTTTTGTCTGCGGAACAAGCTTTAGATGTGGTCGTACGTAGTTCGATCGGCTTCAATACCAATGAAAACGATGTGAAAATTCGCGATAATCGCGCAGTGCGTTACAAACATTTCGGTGTTATCGGCGGTACTGGAAATATCATTTCCGGCAATCATTTTTTCCAGGGCGATGTTTCGGGAACAGGGGAACGTACAGCAGGCATCATTTTTACGACGGTGAACTGCAAAACAACATTCAACGGTAATTATGTGGATAATGCATATATTGAATGGAGCAATGAACATGACGCAACACCCGATTTGGTATCAGGGTTTTCATATGGCGGTCTGATTGTTACGGGGAATATTTTCACTGCAAATAGTGTTCCAAGCTGGTTCACCTGGATACGCGTGAAGCCGTTTGGAACTGGACAATTTCTGAACGGCTTCACCATCACAGATAATGTTTTTAAAGCAATAAATGGTGCGGTGCTGGACCGTGTCGAGACGGTCGACACCACGCATGCGGTTCTGGACCACGCCAAAGCGCGCAATGTGACGGTGACGGGAAATATGTTTAACGGCATTACCAACCGGATGCAAAACCCGGTAACGGTTACGGTGTCGCGCGCGGGGGCAAATACCTCTTGGGCAAGAGATGTATCCGAATTCCTGCCATTTGGCGGGCAGACACGCACCGTGGTTGCGGCGGTTCCCGAGGGGCAGATCAAGGACGCATCGAATGTGCCGGTTTTTGAGCAACCTTATACGGCTGTGGGGCAGGGCACGGCCGGGGTCGCGTTTGATATAACATGGTCAAAACCGGTTAAGGGGAAGATCAATGTGACAGTGCGAAGTGATGATCCTACTTGAGATTATATGCAACACATAAACCGGGCTGGAATATATTCATCTCGGTTTGTTTGTGAAATATGATTTGGATCAAAGCGGGCTGGCTTGCCCTGCTTTATGTTGGGCTGAAGAAAAGGAGGATCAAATGTATAAATCAATTCTTGTTCCTATCGCTCCAGATCACCAACGCGACACCAAAGCGGCCATTGAACTGGCGGAAAAATTGCGTGATGCAAACGGAAAAATTACACTTTTATCCATCATTGAATATATTCCACCTTATATTGCGCAACAATTGCCCGATGATCAAATGACCAAGAATGTGGTCGATGCCAAGATTTTATTGCAAGAGGATGCCGATGGGCACCAAAATACCAGTATTGACGTCGTTATGGGTCATGCTGCCAACAGTATTCTGGATTATACGGAAAAATACGGAATGGATTGCATTATTGTAGCGTCGCACAGGCCCGGCTATCAGGATTATTTTCTGGGTTCAACGGCGGCGCGTGTTGTGCGCCATGCAATGTGTGCGGTGCATGTTTTGCGTTAAATGGCTTTCGGGATGGCTGCGTTCCTGTTAGAATTCATTGATAGGAGAAACACATGCTGAAAATTACCACAGACACCACATCGCAAACCGTTTTAACCACGTTTGAGGTGACGCCTGGCACCTGTCATGATCTACTGGATGCGTTAAGCGATGCTTACCGCGCCGTTATCAGTAAACAACCTGGGTTTATTGCGGCGGGCTTGCATGTGAATGACGCGCAAACCCGGATAGCAAACTATTCCCAATGGGTGCGGCGTGAAGATTTTCAGGCCATGTTGCGCACGGACGAAATGCGCCAACGCAACCGCACCATCAATGAATTGTGCAAAAATTTCGAACCGGTGATGTACGAGGTTGCCACTACGTTTTAAAATCGCGGCTAAGGCCCTTTTCCGCCTGTATGAGGTCCTCTGGAACTGGTAGACCCAAGGCGCGCAACTCGGCTATTTTCTCACGTAGTTTTTCTTGCAGCACATGCAGGTCTTCAGGTTGGTCGGTCATTTCATCCAACAAAAGATAGATGGATGCTTTCAGGTTTTCAAATGGCATCGGTATCTCCTTTCTATGTCAGCTTATGCCTGTTTTAGGCTGCGCACTTTGATTGAGATCAAGGTGTGCGGGGGCGGGATGCCAAAGGCCAAGGATATTTAAGGCCAATTGGAAGCCGAGGTCATGCGCGAAAATATTTAAAACTTTCGCGTACTTTTACCGCGCCAAGCCCGGGTGCCGCCTTTGCCTCCCGTGCTGCGGCCCCGTCTTTTGGTGGCGTCCTCGACGGCGGCATCCACAATATATTGCCGTGCCAGCGGGTCGTTGGCGATGGTTAGTTCCACGGTTTCTAAGCGTTTAACCTCGTCGCGCAATCGGGCGGCTTCCTCAAATTCCAGATTTTCAGCTGCTTTAAACATATCTTTACGCAATGCGTCTAAATGTGTTTGCAGGTTGGCACCTGTCATGGGTTGTTTGTCAATTTTGGCGGTGACGCGTGATTGATCTGTGTCGGCTTTGAATACGCCTTCTAGTACGTCCTCGACGTTCTTTTTAATCGTGGTGGGCGTGATGTCGTGTTCTACATTATAGGCATGCTGCTTTTCGCGGCGGCGATTGGTTTCCCCCAACGCGCGTTCCATACTGCCGGTGATGCGGTCGGCATACATGATGACGCGCCCGTCTGCGTTTCGTGCTGCACGGCCTATGGTTTGAACGAGTGAGGTTTCCGAACGTAGGAAGCCTTCTTTGTCGGCGTCCAATATGGCAACTAACGAGCATTCGGGGATATCGAGGCCTTCGCGCAGCAGGTTGATGCCGATGAGAACGTCAAACGCGCCCAAGCGTAGGTCGCGCAGAATTTCGATGCGCTCGATGGTGTCGATGTCGGAATGCATATAGCGCACGCGGATACCCTGTTCGTGCAGGTATTCGGTCAGGTCTTCGGCCATGCGTTTCGTCAAGGTGGTGACCAGTATACGGTTGCCGTCTGCGGCGACTTTGCGGATCTCGTCCAGCAAATCGTCCACTTGGGTGGTAACGGGGCGGATTTCCACCGGCGGGTCTAGCAGGCCCGTGGGGCGGATCACCTGTTCGGCGAACACACCGCCAGCTTGTGCCAGCTCCCATTTTTGCGGTGTGGCGGAAACGAATATCGATTGCGGGCGCATGGCGTCCCATTCCTCGAATTTCAACGGTCTGTTGTCGGTACAGGACGGCAGCCGGAAGCCGTGTTCGGACAGAGTGGTTTTACGCCGATAGTCGCCTTTATACATGCCGCCGATTTGCGGCACAGAGACATGGCTTTCATCGGCGAAAACGATGGCGTTGTCGGGGATGTATTCAAACAATGTCGGCGGCGGCTCGCCGGGCGCACGGCCTGTTAGATAACGCGAATAGTTTTCAATGCCGCTACACACGCCGGTGGCTTCTAACATTTCAAGATCGAAACGGGTGCGTTGTTCCAAGCGTTGAGCTTCCAGTAATTTGCCCTCGGTTTCATAGTATTTCAGGCGTAAGGCCAGCTCGGCTTTGATGCCTTTGATGGCCTGTTGAATGGTCGGGCGCGGGGTAACGTAGTGGGAATTGGCATAGATGCGCACTTTTTCCAGCGTATCGGTTTTGGCCCCCGTAAGCGTGTCGAACTCAATGATGTTTTCCAGCTCTTCGCCAAAGAAAGAGAACCGCCAGCCGCGATCATCCAGATGCGCTGGCCATACTTCCAGCGTGTCGCCGCGCACCCGAAACGAGCCGCGCTGGAACGCGTTATCATTGCGGCGGTATTGTTGTGTGACCAGATCGGCGATGATTTTGCGCTGATCGTATTCGCTGCCCGCAATCAAGTCCTGTGTCATGGCCGTGTAAGTTTCAACGCTACCGATGCCGTAGATGCAAGAAACCGAGGCCACGATGATCACATCGTCACGTTCCAGCAAAGCCCGCGTGGCCGAGTGGCGCATGCGGTCGATTTGCTCATTTATCTGGCTTTCTTTTTCAATGTAGGTATCGGATCGGGCGACATAGGCTTCGGGCTGGTAATAATCGTAGTAGCTGACGAAATATTCGACAGAATTTTCTGGAAAGAAATTTAGAAATTCGGCGTAAAGCTGGGCTGCCAGAGTTTTATTGGGGGCAAGGATAATTGCTGGCCGCTGGGTCTCTTCGATCACCTTGGCCATGGTAAAGGTTTTGCCCGTCCCTGTGGCCCCCAAAAGCACCTGATTCTGTTCGCCGTCATTAATGGCATCAACCAGCTCTGCAATCGCGGTGGGTTGATCGCCTGCGGGGGAAAATTCCGTATGCATGATAAATTTGCGGCCACCTTCCAGTTTGGTTTTAGCGTGGCGCTCGGGGGTGTTCAGCAATGGTGGCGAGGCTTGGGACATGTCTGGCTGGGTTCCTTTGGGTTGAACATGCAGTGTTTTCGGGAAATTTCAAGACTGTGGATATGTTATCTTAATGGCAACTTAGTTGATTTAATAAATTTTATACAACTTAAGCGAATATTTTCGTTGCATTTCGATGAGACAGTCGATTATGGTTAATTTGCAAGCAGCAAGATTGGTTGCCAACCGATATGTAGACCCACCCACCCCTCGCTCTTACATATCTGGTTGGCAACCAGATTTTCCAAAAAATAGATGCATTTTGCCAACATAGGCTTGAACCTTGCCTCTGTTTTGGCAATAAGTGGGTAGGAATTGTTAGAGGTCACACATGCTCGCCCGTATTTATCAACCTGCACGCAGTGCAATGCAATCAGGTCAAGCTAAAACCAAAACATGGATTTTGGAATTTGCCCCTGAAGTCGCCCGCGAAATTGACCCGTTAATGGGGTGGACCAGTTCCAGTGATATGGATGCACAAGTAAAGCTAAGCTTTGACAGTAAATCGGCTGCGGTTGAGTATGCAACGGATAAAGGCATTGCTTATACTGTGGCTGAACCGCACAAGCGTAAATGGAATGTGCGTAGTGGTGGGTATGGTGAAAACTTTGCTACCAACAGACGCGGTACCTGGACACATTAATTAGGTCCCATAGCTCAACCGGATAGAGCACCTGCCTTCTAAGCAGGGGGTTGCAGGTTCGAGTCCTGCTGGGATCACCAATATACTGTTTCTGCCAAAGTTCGGGGTGCGATTATCTGATGACATTATCGAAAGAAGATGCCGACTGGGCGTTTAACGCTTATGAAGCGGTCATGTCGCGCTTGCCGCAAACCACATTTTCGACGTCGTACCAGAGGGCTGAAACCTTAAGTGATATTGCAGAGCATTTCGACACCTTTCTGCTGGATAGTTTTGGGGTGTTGAACATTGGGGCAACGGCCATTCCGGGGGCGGTGGATCGCATTGACGCGCTGCGGGAAATGGGCAAGCGGGTTATCGTTGTGACCAATGCGGCGGGGTACCCCAAACAGGTGCAGCTTGCGAAATACGCGAAGCTGGGGTTCGAATTCGCACCGCAAGATATTGTATCTAGCCGCGGCACCGCATTAGCTGCGATTGCACAAGCCCCTGCTTGTTCATGGGGGCTGATGGCTGATCCCGGTTTCGGGCTGGATGAGCTGGATCATCTTGATACGCGGTTTTTGCAAGATGATGTGGCGGTATATGATGCTGTTGATGGATTTTTTCTGCTCGGTAGCGGGACGTGGACAGAGACCCGCCAAAGCATGTTGGAGGCAACATTGCGGCGTAATCCCAGACCTGTATATGTTGGAAACCCCGATATTGTCGCCCCGGTCGAGGACGGTCTTTCGCGCCAGCCAGGTCATTATGCCCACCGTTTGGCGGATGCCACAGGCGTGGATCCGCAATTTTTTGGCAAACCTTTTGCAAATATTTTTGAACAGGCATTTGCAAGGCTTGAGGGGGCGTATGACCCTGAACGCACATTGATGGTTGGCGACACATTGCACACGGATATTCTGGGGGGCCGTGCGGCAGGTATCAAAACGGCTTTGATATCAGACTATGGATCGCTTGCCCAAACCGATGTTAAGGTTGCGATTAAGCTATCGGGGATTGTGCCAGACTATGTTTTGTCGCGCCCCTAGACAGCGGGGCGTGATCCGTTTTTAAAAAAATTCCGCCGCGTTTTTATTTTTCCCCGCAAAGAAAATTTTGTAGGGCTTTGATTTAAATCAAAGCGAACGTTTTTTTGAGAGATATTATCTGATCACAGGCAGGCCCTACAGAAAGTAGTCCCATGGCAAAAAGGTCAATAGAAAAAGAGACCGATGATTTTGATGAAATGTTGGAAAAACGTCAACGTATGTTCAAAACTCAGGGCATAAAATTGTCGGCATATTCATATTCAAAAGTTGAAACCGAGCTATTTCCGCAAAGCGTCGTGAACTGTTATTCATGTGAGAATAAAGATATATGTGGCGCATGGCTGGATGCGAATAGTTTTGCCGATAGTCCCCCGGCATTTTGTTTAAACCACGACCTGATTGGTGTGCTTAAGGCCGATAAAAAACAAAGGCCAAATAGCCTTAGTCATTCTGTGCGGCCATTGCCTCTTGCCGTTTGCGTTGAACCGCGGTGCGTTTTGTTATCAAGGATGCGCTGATCACACCGATGGTGACAAGGCTGATTAACATCGTCGACAGGGCATTTATCTCGGGGCTGACGCCTAGACGTACAGCACTGTATATCCTTATGGGTAATGTGGTCGCCGATGGCCCGGTGGTGAAGCTGGAGATCACCAGATCATCCAGTGACAGGGTAAAGGCCAATAACCAGCCCGAAATCACCGCGGGCGCAATGATCGGCAGGGTGACGGATTTGAACGCGTCAAACTGTGAGCAGCCCAAATCCAATGCCGCCTCTTCCAGACTTTGGTCGAATGATACCAGCCGCGACGACACCACAACCGATACATAGCACATGGAAAAGGTGGCGTGCGCCAGAACAATTGTGGAGACACCGCGGCTAATTCCTAGGGATATGAACAGCAGTAACAGTGACAGGCCGGTGATGACATCGGGCATCACAAGCGGGGCATAAATCATGCCGCTGAACAAGGTGCGGCCGCGAAATTTACCGGCCCGCACCAAGACAAGCGCGGCCATGGTGCCCAGAACGGTTGCAATGCACGATGATAGAACAGCCACTCTTAGCGTAACCCATGCCGCATCGATGAATTGCTGGTCATGCAGCAGCACGCCGTACCATTTTGTCGAAAACCCGGCCCAGACAGTGACAAGTCGGGATTCGTTGAAACTGAAGATGATCAGGATCAGGAATGTCTCTTATACAAATCTCCGAACCCACGAGACTAAGGCCAAAACCCTATGCCATCTTCTAC
>CAZMMG010000003.1:0-20914 GCA_964567355.1 uncultured Neptunicoccus sp. | reverse complement strand
GCCAAGGGCATGATTACTTGGATGCAATACGAAACGATGGAATTTGGCAACGAACAAAGGAAGCCGTTGCAGAAACTGGTGGGAGTGCGGCTTTAGAAATAATTAAAGCAGTTGCACTTGGTTTGGTTAAACAAAAACTCGAAAAACATACGGGTATAGAATTATAAAATTCACGCTCTTCAGCTGAAAACCCATTAAATTGAGACCCGCGTAATTTTATTCGCTCTCACAACATAAGGGCAGCGACCGAGCCTGGTGGGCGCTTGCTTAGCCTGTAGTTGTGTGATGCTTGTGATCAACTGCTAACGTTCCTATCTTTCGAAACCGTGCAAAAGCGCCCTCCGGGGGGAGGGTCGGGCGCTGCCCGGCAAGCCGGGCGGGATGTTTTTTTGGTCTAAATTACCGCCTATCCGCCTTCCGATAAACATCCCCCCGCTCTCGCTTGCCCACTGCAAGTACAAGAACCAATACCTGCGCATCACGCACCTGATAAACCAGCCGATACCCTGATTGGCGCAGTTTGATTTTGTAACGGTCTTTATCGCCGCTTAAACGCGCAGCAGGGACGTGGGGCTGCTTAAGCCGCTCCGTCAGTTTCTTGTTAAATTGTGCGCGTACCGTTGCGCCCAATTTGCGCCATTCTTTTTCTGCGTTAACGTGAAATAGAAGCTTATAGCTCATCCAGAGTGACCGCCACAAATGGCCCGCCTTCACGCGCATCGGCAATCGCGTTCAGTTCCATGTCTTCCAGCATTTCCACCATCGCTTGATATTCCTCGGCAGGAACGCAATAAAACGCAGGCTCATTGCGGTTCAAAATCGCAACCGTGCGCCCTTCACCCGCAGCAACTGTTCCCATCGGGTTTTTCTTTAAATCAGTGACGCTTGCGGTCATATCCGCGAATATTGCATGGGTCATTGGGTATCATCCTTTTATCAGTGCTTTAAATAGCACCTTTATAGGTACTTTTCAAGGTGCGAATGGGATGTTAAGCCAGACTTAACCTCTTTTCATCTGTACGCTTTTCAGATAGGTCGTCTGCAACGAAATCAACAACTGCGACCGCACCCATGAAATTCACACTCTCTTGGTTGAAAAACCACCTGGACACCGATGCCTCTATTGACCAGATCACTTACGCCCTGACCGATCTAGGTCTTGAGGTCGAAGAAGTGGTGAACCCGATGGATACGCTTGCCGCCTTCACCATCGGTTACGTCAAACACGCCGAAAAGCACCCTGATGCGGATAAGCTTAAGGTCTGCGTTGTGGATACCGACGAGGGCGAGTTGCAGATCATTTGCGGCGCACCCAATGCACGCCAAGGCATATATGTGGTTGTGGCCAAACCCGGCGTTTATGTGCCGGGTCTGGATATTACCATCGGGGTTGGAAAAATTCGCGGCATTGAAAGTTTCGGCATGATGGCGTCGGAAAAAGAGATGGAACTTTCGGATGAACACGACGGGATTATCGAGCTTTTGGGCGAACCTGCCGTAGGCTCTAAATTCGTGGATTATTTGGCCGAGCATTCCCCTGATAAGATCGACCCGACGATCGACATTGCGATCACCCCGAACCGTCCCGATGCGCTGGGCATTCGTGGCATTGCCCGCGACCTAGCGGCACGTGGTTTGGGTGTGCTGAAGCCGGAAGCGACCGCCGAGATCAAGGGTGGGTTCAAGTCTGGTATTAACGTCACCATTGACGCGGATGTGCTGGAAAAGGGCTGTCCACTGTTTACCGGTCGTTTGGCCAAGGGCGTCAAAAACGGGCCAAGCCCTGCGTGGTTGCAGGCGCGTTTGCGCTCGATTGGCTTGCGGCCTATCTCGACGCTGGTCGATATTACCAACCTGTTCACCTATGAGTACAACCGTCCGCTGCATGTGTTCGATGCGGATACGGTCAAGGGTGATCTGCGGGTGCATTTTGCCCAAGGCGGTGAAAAACTTATGGCTTTGGACGATGTGGAATACACGTTTGACGCGGGTATGATGGTCATTTCCGACGATAACGGCGTTGAAAGTGTTGCCGGTATCATGGGCGGTTTGCCCACGGGGTGTACGGACGCGACCACCAATGTTTTTCTTGAAAGTGCCTATTGGGATCCGATTACCATCGCGGTGGCGGGTCGCAAGTTGAAGATCAATTCGGATGCGCGCTATCGTTTTGAACGCGGTGTAGACCCTGCGTTCACACCCAAGGGGCTGGATTTGGCAACCGCCTTGATACTGGAATTATGTGGCGGTGAAGCATCCGACATGGTTGTGGCGGGGGCTGTGCCCGACACCACGCGCAGTTACAAGCTGGATACGGATCGGGTGAAATCTCTGGTTGGCATGGATATCCCTGCCGATACACAACGTGAAACCCTGACCGCACTGGGTTTTGATTTGCAAGGCGATGATGCGTTTGTGCCAAGCTGGCGGCCCGACGTTTTGGGGCAGGCCGATCTGGTCGAGGAAATCGCCCGTGTGGCATCGCTAACCCAATTGAAAGGCGTGCCGTTGGCACCTCTTGCGACAGGTGTGCCAAACCCGATCCTGACACCCATGCAACGGCGTGAAACCATGGCACGGCGTACCATCGCGGCCTTGGGATATAATGAATGCGTGACCTATTCGTTCATTGATCAACCAAGTGCTATACTTTTCGGTGGTGGTACGGATGCGGTGAAGGTCGGCAATCCGATTTCCAACGACATGAGCCATATGCGCCCATCCCTGTTGCCGGGTCTGTTGCAGGCAGCAAGCCGCAATCAGGCACGCGGTATCATGGATATGGCCCTGTTTGAAGTTGGCCCGGTGTTTCACGGCAGTGAACCTGAAGATCAGGAATTACTGGCCACTGGCCTGCTGGTCGGCCACACTGGCCCGCGTGATCCGCATGGCAGTCGTCGTGCAGTTGACACATATGACGCCAAGGCCGATGCGCAGGCAGTTCTGTCTGCCATTGGTGCGCCGGAAAAAATGATGATTTTGCGCGGTGCGCGTGAATGGTGGCATCCGGGGCGTTCCGGCAAGCTATCACTGGGGCCGAAGAATGTGCTGTGTGCCTTTGGCGAGTTGCACCCCAAGGTGCTGGATGCGCTGAACCTGAAAGGCCCTGCAGTGGCGTTTGCGGTGCATGTGGCGAAAATACCGTTTCCGAAAAGAAAAACCACCACACGGCCTGCATTGGCAATCTCTGATTTGCAAGCGGTGGAACGTGATTTTGCCTTTGTGGTTGATGATCAGGTGGAAGCTTTGACACTGCTGAATGCGGCCAAGGGTGCAGATAAAGTGTTGATCACGGAAGCCTCTGTTTTTGATGTGTTCAGTGGCGACAAGGCCGAAGCACAGATGGGTGCGGGCAAGAAGTCCATTGCCATATCTGTGCGTCTTCAACCAAAGGATGCAACTCTGACCGACAAGGATATCGAAGCCGTCAGTGCCAAGATCATCGACAAGGTTGCTAAAGCCACGGGTGCTGTGTTGCGCGGTTAGGGCCTGCTGCCAAGTGACGCTATGTTATTCTTCGCAATATAAAATTTGCGGTCTAGTGTTTCCCTATTCTGGGAGGCAATGATGAATTTTGATTATGTGATTGTTGGCGGCGGCTCGGCCGGGTGTGTATTGGCAAACCGGTTAAGTGCTGATCCGAAAGTAAAGGTCTGCCTGCTGGAAGCGGGCGGAGGCGGCAACGGTTTCGTGGTTCGCGCACCCGCGATGGGGGCGGCGATGATTTCGGGGCGGCCCAAGATCAACAACTGGGCATTTTTCACTAAACCGCAGGTGGCATTGAACCAGCGGCGGGGCTATCAGCCACGTGGCAAAGCTTTGGGCGGTTCCAGTGCAATCAATGCGATGCTTTATATGCGTGGTCACCGCAAAGATTATGATGAGTGGGCAGAACTGGGCTGTGAAGGTTGGAGCTGGGACGATGTCCTGCCCTATTTTTTGAAGTCCGAAGGTAATCAATCGGGTGCGGGCGATTTTCACAATGACAAAGGCCCATTGCAAGTGGCGGATCAGTCCGAGCCGCGCGCGATTACGCATGCTTTTGTTGCAGCGGCTGAAAGCCTGCAAATACGCCGCAACCTTGATTTCAACGGTTCGCATCAAGAAGGCGTTGGGCTTTATCAGGTCTCGCAACATTATGAAGGTGCACAAAAAGGCGAGCGTTGCTCGGTGGCTTCGGCCTATCTTTTCCCGATACGTGCAAGCCGGCCCAATTTGACAGTCTTGACCAGAACCCTAGTCAATAAAGTGCTGATGGAAGAGGGCCGCGCCATTGGTGTGGACTATCAGCGCGGCGGCAAGCAACATCGGGCAATGGCGGAAAAAGAGGTGATCTTAAGTGCAGGCGCGTTTGGCTCGCCGCAATTGTTGATGCGCTCGGGCATTGGCCCTGCGGATGAACTGGCGGCGCACGGTATCAACGTGGCGCATGAATTGCCGGGCGTGGGGCAAAACCTACAAGACCATTTGGATCATGTTATCAGCTACCGTTCAAAGCGTGCGGATGTGATCGGATTGAACCCAGCAGGATTGCTGCGGCTGACACGTGCAATGCTGAAATGGCGGCGTGACGGGACGGGGATGTTTGCCACGCCCTATGCGGAAGGCTGCGGTTTTATCCGCTCCGACCCGTCGCTGGGCCGCCCCGATTTGCAACTCCATTTCGTTCCCGCGATTGTCGACAATCATTTGCGCAAGATACACCTTAGCAACGGCTATAGTTGCCATGTTTGTGTACTCCGCCCTAAAAGCCGTGGCTCGGTTGGTTTGATGGATGCACGCCCCGGTTCGGCACCGCGCATTGATCCGCAGTATTTAAGTGATCCCGCCGATCTGAAGCTGCTGATGAAAGGCGTGCGTCTGGTCGAAAAAATCATGGCGGCAGATGCCCTGACCCCTTGGCGGGGCAAACGGCTTTATGATTACGGCGGCAGTGATGCGGGGCTAGAGGCCGATATTCGTGCCCGTGCCGACACGATTTATCACCCCATCGGCACATGCGCGATGGGTAAGGGGGATATGGCCGTTGTTGATACGCAGTGCCGTGTCAGCGGGGTTAAAGGATTGCGAGTGGTGGATGCGTCCATCATGCCGCGCCTGATTGGCGGCAACACCAATGCACCGGTCATGATGATTGCCGAGAAAGTTGCGGCTATGATGGTGAAA
The DNA here is from genome assembly GCA_964567355.1 of uncultured Neptunicoccus sp. Classification (GTDB taxonomy): domain Bacteria; phylum Pseudomonadota; class Alphaproteobacteria; order Rhodobacterales; family Rhodobacteraceae; genus Amylibacter. The sequence continues at coordinate 15,748 of CAZMMG010000003.1, read as the reverse complement.
GGGGTATAGTTCTAAGAACAGATCAAAAGGGCAGGCCTATGACACTTAAAATTTATCTATCTGGTGAAATTCACACCGATTGGCGCGACCAGATTATCAACGGGGCAAAGGGGCTGGATGTGTTGTTCAACAGTCCTGTAACAGATCACGCGGCTTCGGATGATTGCGGTGTTGCGATCTTGGGTTCAGAGCCGAACAAGTTCTGGCACGACAACAAGGGGGCAAATATAAATGCGATCCGCACCCGCAAAGGCATTCAGAATGCCGACGTTGTGGTGGTACGCTTTGGTGAAAAATACAAACAATGGAACGCGGCGTTTGATGCAGGCTTTGCCGCTGCCTTGGGGAAATCACTGATTATCTTGCATGCGCCGGAGCATCAGCACCCGTTAAAAGAGGTCGATGCGGCTGCCATGGCAGTGGTTGAGCGACCGGATCAGGTTGTGCAAATCCTGCGCTATGTTTTGCAGGGACGCCTGCCTGCTTAACCGCGCAGGGTTGGGATAAGGCCCGCCATTATGACGGGCCTTTCAGGATTAGAGTTTCAAAGCAGCTTCGGCATCGATATAATCCATGCCCAAAGCTTTGCCTACGGCGGCATAGGTCAGTTTGCCTTGATGGGTGTTCAGCCCGTGCAATAGGTGAACATCATCCGCACAAGCCTGTTTCCAACCTTTGTCAGCCAATGCCATCATAAACGGCATTGTCGCATTGCCCAGCGCAATTGTAGCGGTGCGGGCAACCGCACCTGGCATGTTGGCGACGCAGTAGTGCATGACGCCGTCAACCTCAAAAATCGGATCATCATGGGTTGTGGCTTTGGATGTTTCAAAGCAACCGCCCTGATCAATGGCAACGTCAACCAGAACCGAACCTGGTTTCATGGTGGACAGTTGGGCACGGCTGATCAGTGTCGGGGCAGCGGCCCCAGGGATCAAAACTGCACCGACAACTATATCGGCATCGGCGATCAGGGCTGCAGTGTTTTCTTTTGATGCATAGCGGGTTTTGAATGTGCCGCCAAAAGCATCGTCCAGATAGCGCATGCGTGGCATCGACATATCCAGAACCGTTACATCCGCGCCCATTCCTGAGGCCACACGGGCTGCGTGGGTTCCAACAACACCGCCACCGATGACAACCACCCGGCCAGGGGCCACGCCCGGGACGCCGCCCAAAAGAACGCCGCGCCCGCCGTTGGCTTTTTGCAATGTCCAGCTGCCCACTTGCGGCGCCAGTTTGCCTGCAACTTCGGACATCGGGGCCAATAGGGGCAAAGTGCCGTTTCTGTCGGTTACGGTTTCATAAGCAATTGCTGTAACGCCGCTGGCCAGCAAGTCATTGGTTTGGGCGGCATCAGGTGCAAGGTGCAAATATGTGAACAGAATTTGACCTTCGCGCAGTTGTTTGCGCTCTACGGGTTGTGGTTCTTTTACTTTGACGACCATGTCGGCACGGGCAAAAACCTCTGCCGCCGTATCAACGATTTCCGCACCCGCATTTACATAAGCGGCGTCTTCGAAACCAGCGCCGGCACCGGCGGATTTTTCGATAATAACGCTATGGCCATGCGCAACCGCTTCCATAACAGCAGCAGGCATCATTCCGACGCGATATTCCTGGTTTTTGATTTCTTTTGGGCACCCGATAAGCATGACAACTCCCGTTTGGTTGTGGTTGAATTTTGCAGAGTATTACGCGTCTTTTTCAAAGATTTATTGTAATTTTCCTGATAAATCTGCTAATCTTCGAATAATTCACCATAATAGTCCCATATACGCTGAAAAGGTATCACATAATGGAAATTGACGAAATTGATCGACGAATCCTGAATACCTTGCAACGTGTGGGGCGGATCTCGAATGCGGACTTGTCCGAGAAGATCAATCTGTCTCCATCAGCCTGCCACAGACGTGTGCAACAGCTTGAAAAGAAAAAGATCATCAAGGATTATGTCGCCCTGTTGGACGCGCGCAAGGTTGACTGTAAAACCACCGTGTTCGTTGAAATCACCCTGTTGGGACAGGCAGATGCGGTATTGGATGCGTTCGAGCGCGAAGTGCGCCTGATCCCGGATGTTTTGGAGTGCCATCTTATGGCCGGAACGGCAGATTATATGTTGAAAGTCGTCGCCGCCGACACCGAAGATTTTGCCCGTATTCACCGAAAATATTTGTCGCGCTTGCCCGGGGTTGCACAATTGCAATCCAACTTTGCTTTACGGACGGTTTTCAAAACCACGGCTTTGCCGATTTAAGCGGTCAGATATTGCACCGCATAAAGCGTGCCAAACCCCAAAACCACGGCCCCGATGACGCTTTTCTTCCAGATACCGATGGCAACAGCCGCAATGGTTGCCATGATGCGTGCCAAATCGGGGCTACCCCCTGTTGCCTGCGGCCAAAGGATCAGAGGGGCGATCAGGCCGGGCAGGACGGCCACGCCGACATAGCGTAAATGTCGCAAAACCCAGCTTGGCAATTCACGGTCGCCCAGAAGGCCCAAAAATGAATAACGGATCAGGAATGTGCCAATGGCCAACCCAAATATGACAGGCCAGATTTTATCGGGGTCAGGGATCATCTGGCAGCCTCTAGCTTCAGTTCGGTATAGGCCCCGGCCATCATTGCTATAATGGCTGCAACAATTAGGCCAAGGCTATAGGGTATCCATGCAAGCGAGAGGGCAGCGATAATGGAAACAAGGGCTGCAACGATATGTGGAAGGGTTCGCAACATCGGAGCTATCAGGGCGATAAAGCAAATCGGAACCGCAAAATCCAAAGAAAATGCTTTCGGAATAGATGCCCCCAAGGCAGCACCTAAATAGGTTGAGGTGTACCAGAAGGGCACCAAGACCAACATGCAGCCAAGGTAATAGGCAAGTTTGTTCCGGGTGGATAGCTCTGGGTGCTCTTCATATTCTTTGATCGCCATGGCAAAAGTCTGATCGACCAGTAAATACGCGATAATCAGCTTTAATCTTGTGTGTAATTTGCCGAAATGCGGTACCAAAGCCGCCGAATACATCGCCATGCGCAAATTCACTGCCAAAGACGTTAGCAAAATGATTGCAGTCGGGGCGTTGTCGATTAACAAGGTGAGGGCACTGAACTGTGCGGCCCCTGCAATAACCAGTACCGAAAAGGACATCACCTGTAAAACATTCAGGCCAGCGGCAGTAGCTGCAACCCCGAACAGCGTTCCAAAAGGGACGATCACCAAAATAAACGGCAGGCAATCGCGAAAGCCGCGCCAAAAGGTGTTTTTTAGGGTGTTGTCTGATGTTGTCATTAAGGTAATGTGCTTTCGAACTTGGGGATACCGTGAACCAATCCTTGATCGTTAACCCACCGTTGCAGGAGGCGCAATTGCCTAAATCAAAGATCGACAGCGGCATGATTATTGCCCCTGATATAACCTCGCCTCGCCTGACCCGCAAAGTGGTTGGCGTGGATCAGGTGGGTGCTGCGGTGGATATGGCGGTGATCGAGGAACGGCCGTTGACGATCTATCTGAACAGTCGTGAAATCGTCACTGCGATGACCATTGGCGATTATCCCGAATATCTGGCACTTGGATTTTTGCGTAACCAGAAAATGCTGGAACCATCAGAGGTTATTCTAGGGGTCGATTACGACGAGGAACTGGAAACAGTTGTTGTGCGCACCGAAGTGGAAACCGATTATGAGGAAAAGCTGGCCAAGAAAACCCGCACGTCGGGCTGTGCCGTAGGCACGGTTTTCGGTGACATTATGGACGGGCTGGATGCGGTTCACCTGCCCCAAACCACGGTGCGTACATCATGGCTTTATAGCTTGTCGAAAAAGATCAACACAACGCCGAGCCTGTATCTGGCGGCTGGTGCTGTGCATGCCACGGTGCTTTGTGCCAAAGACCAACCCTTGATTTATATGGAAGATGTCGGGCGTCATAATGCGGTGGATAAAGTCGCGGGATGGATGCTGTCGGCAGGTCAGGAAGCGGCAGATAAAATCCTTTATACCACGGGGCTCTTAACGTCCGAGATGGTGATAAAAACCGCGTTGATGGGCATTCCGGTTCTGGTGTCGCGCTCGGGCTTTACCGCGTGGGGGGTAGAGCTTGCCAATCAGGTTGGTCTAACGCTTATTGGTCGTATGAAGGGTAAACGGTTTGTCTGCCTGAGCGGCAAAGAGCGTCTGATCTGGGATCACGACAAAAACGAGGATGCGCAATGAGCGATATTGCGGGGATTGTTTTGGCCGGTGGCTTGTCGACGCGCATGGGCGGACAAGACAAATGCTTGTTGGAACTGGACGGACAAACCCTGTTGCAACGCGCCGCCCTCCGGCTGGCCCCGCAGGTCGGGGCGATTGCGATCAATGCAAACAGTAGGCATGCGGGCTATATGCAACCCGGTCTACCCGTGGTGCGCGATAGTTTCACCGGCTTTGCCGGCCCCTTGGCAGGGGTTTTGTCCGGTATGGAATGGGCGCAATCTGTTGGGGCAAACCATGTGGTTACGGTTGCCGCCGATACGCCGTTTTTTCCGAATAATCTGGTGCAGGTTATGCAAAATGCACTGGCGAATAATGCAGGTAAAATCGTGATTGCACAGACCCCGAATGCAAAGGGGCGGTTTTTCAATCATCCGACATTCGGGCTTTGGCCTGTTAATCTGCAAGATGATCTGCGCCGTGCTTTACAAGGGGGGATGCGTAAAGTTATTCAATGGGCCGACCCGCACGTTGTGATAAATGCCGCCTTTTCGACTGACCCTTATGATCCATTTTTTAATGTGAACAGCCCAGAAGATTTTCTTGAGGCGCAGCTGTATATAAAGGAGCATTCCTTGTGAAATTATTTGGCATCGTGGGATGGAAAAACGCAGGAAAAACCACGCTTGTGGCGAAACTGGTAACGGAGTTGAAAGCGCGCGGCTTAAGCGTATCCACGGTAAAACATGCGCATCATGCATTCGATCTGGATCAGCCGGGGCGTGACAGTTATCAACACCGCGAGGCTGGAGCGCAAGAGGTTTTGATCAGCTCGGGTAAACGCTGGGCTTTGATGCATGAACTGGAAAATGAGACTGAATATAGTCTTGGTGATTTGCTAACAAAAATGATCCCTGTGGATATTGTGTTAATCGAAGGTTTCAAAAAGGACGCACATGCCAAAATCGAATGCCACCGCGCCACATCTGAAATGCCGTTGGTTAGTGCTTCGAATAAAACGATCGTGGCGGTTGCCAGTGATGTGGCGGTAGATGCAGGTGGGCTAAGGTGTTTGGATTTGAACGACATTGCACAAATCGCGGATTTTGTAATGGCTGAAACAGGGGTGTCAAAATGACGGTTCCACCACTTAAAAACAACTGCTTTGCCATGCCTGCGGGTATTGAATGGACCCCGGTTGAAGACGCCATTGCGCAGATACAAAAAGGCCTTCATCCGCTTGTCGGGCAAGAAACTGTTGCGCTGGATTTAGCCGCAGGGCGCACATTGGCCGAAGCTGTTGTCGCCAAACGATCCAATCCGCCAATGGCGAATTCTGCTGTTGATGGCTACGGGTTTTGTTTGGATGATCCGGCTGAAGGTGAAATCATTGATTTGGCTTTGCAAAGCGGGGTTGCGGCAGCGGGAAAACCATATGATCAGCGGGTTAAAGCGGGCCATGCGCTGCGCATTCTGACCGGTGCTATTATTCCAGATGGTGTTGATACGGTCATCATGGAAGAGGATGTTGTCATCAATGACGATGTTGTTTCTTTTCGCCCCGGACTACGTGCCGGGGCCAATGTGCGCGTTGCCGCTGAGGATTTTGAAATCGGCCAAACGCTTTTCGAACGGGGCGATATTTTGCACCCGCAAGACCTTGCGCTTTTGGCCGCTTCAGGTGTCTCTGAGATGGTGGTTTATAAACCGCTTCGGGTTGCGGTTATTTCAACCGGAACGGAACTGGTAGAAGTAGGCCACGCTGCCCGCGCCGATCAGATTTATGACGCCAATAAACCGATGCTGCTGAACATGATCCGTGCTTGGGGATTTGAAGCGGTTGATGGTGGCCATTTTATTGATGACCCCGATTTAATCCGTGCAGGACTAAATAGCGCTGCCCAAAATGCCGATGCCATCTTTGTGTCGGGTGGAGCATCCGCAGGTGATGAGGATTATGTGTCTTCCCTGTTAAAGCAAGAGGGCACATTGCACACATGGCGCGTAGCGATCAAGCCCGGACGTCCGATTGCAATGGCTTTATGGAACGGTGTGCCAACATTCGGTTTTCCCGGAAATCCGGTTGCTGCCTTTGTTTGTGCGCTGATATTCGGCTGGCCCGCGTTAAAAGTTCTGGCGGGACAAAAATCTTGTGAAGTCCGTTCATTCAAAATACCCGCAGGGTTTTCAAAAGCAAAAAAACCTGGCCGTCGGGAATATCTACGTGCCCGAATAGATGAGCAAGGACGCGCAGAGGTTTTCAAATCCGAAGGTTCGGGGCTTATATCTGGTCTTTCGTGGTCGGACGGGTTGGTGGAGCTGCCCGATGAAGCGGCCAAAATTGGCATTGGCGATCTGGTGACATATATTCCTTATGCCTCTTTCGGGCTTTAGAGTGTCCCAAATGCCCCCGAAACCCGTCCCAACAACATAAAGGCGTTGGCACTGCGGGTTTTGCCCATTTCTTCAAGCTCGCCATCTTTGGCGGTTTTTTCGAAATCTCTTAGTATGGTATCGAACTGTTTCAAAAATCCATGAACCGTTTCACGAAATACAACATCGTTTTTCAACCGCGTTTTGGTCATGGTTAAAGCCGTGCGGTCGCGGACCATGCCCAAAGCGGCAACATCGTTGTCGCGCGCACCTTTTGCAAAATGCCGCCATGCGGATGCATCGGGGTTTTCAATTCTGAGGTCGTCCATATAAATACCGTCCTCTGATAACATGGTCAGCACGGCTTGTGCGGTGTGAACAAGGTTGGATGTGACGTGATCCTTAAGGGCACGTTGAAGTACACGAAACCCTTCGGTGTCTTTTTCATCGTCAGGAAAATTCAACGCCTTGATCAGCTCACGGATTGTAATTGGGGCGGGAGGCGTTTTGTCGCCCAGTAAAGGCAGTGTTGATTGGGCTTCATCAACAGGGGATGCTGTTTTTTTGGACAAAGCGTTTGTATCGCGTGGCGGTTGTGTTCGGTGATTTTCAGCCTGTGTTTCCACTGCCAATGCCGATACATGGCTATTGGTTTGCTTGGTATGTTCGACAATCTGGGCCAACTGGCTTTGAATCCACCGATCACGGGTTTCGGATTGCTCACCAATTTCAATACCCAAGGTTTCGTTCATACTGTTGATTGATTGGCGCAAACTGATCATTTCTGTACGCATTGCCGCCAATGTGCGCGCGAAAATGGCGGCAATCCAGATCAGGATTAAAGGTAAAAATAAACCGACCGCAATCAAGGCCGAAAGGCTTTGGTCATAACTCATCTGCTGTGCTGCTTCGGGGTAAAAGTGAAATATGATGGCAAGGCCCACGAGCCAGATAGTGGTCAGGGAAATTGCCATGAAAAGAGCGGTCTTTTCGGTGTTTTTTTTAATCCCGTTTCGTGCGTTCATTTTAGCCGCTCTCGTTAAATATCTATATAAACTCGACGCTTACAACTTCATAAAACCGGATACCACCTGGTGTCCGCACTTCCACACTGTCGCCCTCTTCCTTGCCGATCAAAGCGCGCGCAATCGGTGAATTCAGGTTTAGCTTGCCTTTTTCGATATTGGCTTCTGGCTCGCCGACGATCTGAAAGGTTTTTTCCTCATCGGTGTCTTCGTCTGCAATCGTGACCGTAGCCCCGAATTTAATCGCACCAGACAATTTACTGATGTCTATAATCTGGGCAAGGCTGATAATGCCTTCAAGCTCTTTGATCCGCCCTTCAATATGGCTTTGCTGTTCACGGGCCGCATGGTATTCGGCATTTTCCGATAAATCACCATGTTCACGCGCCTCTGCAATAGCGCGAATAACGGCAGGGCGATCAATGGATTTCAGTTGCTTCAGTTCTGCATCGGCTGCTTTGAAGCCACCTGCAGTCATTGGTATTTTGTTCATTTGGCCCTACTGTGCATATCGTTTCAAGATTACACAGTAAAATTGCTTTTCACTCTGCGCAAGAGAAAGCTTTATATGAAAAAAGACTTAACCGACGCTAACGGAGATATTACGTCGCGTTCATATTTCATCCCTTGGCAAGTATTTGATAGGCAAATAAGGTGAGCCTGCATATTTTGTGGCAGAATTCAAAGGAGATCCAAATGGCGGATATGGTGCGCGAGTCTATGGAATATGATGTCGTGATTGTTGGGGCGGGGCCTGCGGGGCTGTCCGCTGCAATCCGGTTAAAGCAATTGGATGCTGAACTGGAAGTCGTTGTCTTGGAAAAAGGTTCTGAGGTGGGCGCACATATTCTGTCAGGTGCGGTCTTGGATCCTTGCGGTATAGATGCCCTGATCCCCGATTGGAAAGAAAAAGGTGCCCCCATTAAGGTGGCGGTCAAAGAGGATAACTTTTTCAAGCTTTCCGAAAAAGGCGCATCCAAACTGCCAAACTTTATGATGCCGCCGTTGATGAACAACCACGGCAATTACATCGTTTCAATGGGCAATGTCTGCCGTTGGATGGCCGAGCAAGCCGAAGCACTGGGTGTTGAAATTTTTCCGGGCATGTCCTGCTCCGAAATTGTTTTTGGCGAAAACGGCGAAGTGAAAGGTGTGGTTGCAGGCGAGTTCGGTTTGCAAAAAGACGGCACTCCGGGCCCATCATATGAACCGGGAATGGAATTGTACGGCAAATATGTCTTTTTGTCCGAAGGTGCGCGCGGGTCTTTGTCCAAGCAGGTGATTGCCAAATACGATCTAGCTAGGGACGCGGATGTACCAAAATTCGGTCTCGGTATGAAGGAAATTTGGGATGTGAAGCCTGAAAACCACAATGAGGGTGAGGTTACACACACACTTGGGTGGCCGCTCGGGAATGAAGCGGGCGGCGGTTCTTTCATGTATCACATTGATAATAATCAGGTTTATGTTGGATACATCATTGATCTGAACTACAAGAATCCGCATTTGTTTCCCTATATGGAATTCCAGCGCTGGAAACATCACCCCAAGATCGCCAAGGTTTTAGAAGGTGGCAAGCGGGTTGCATATGGTGCGCGCGTGGTGACCAAGGGCGGGTTTCAGTCGATTCCTAAAGCCTGTTTCCCGGGTGGTGCCTTGTTGGGCTGCTCAGCCGGATTGGTGAATTTGCCGCGCATCAAGGGCAATCACAATGCCATGTTGTCCGGTAAAGCGGCGGCGGAAGCCGCGCATGAGGCTATAAAAAATGGTCGCTCGGGTGATGAGCTGACTGGCTACGATGCTGAATTACGCACAGGCCCTGTTGGTAAAGATCTGGAAATTGTGCGCAATGTGGCACCTCTAAATGCCCGTTTTGGGCCAAGGCTTGGTATGATGTTGGGCGGGTTTGATATGTGGTGTCAAACGCTGCTTAAATTTAGCCTGTTCGGGACAGTTAAACATGGCAAAAACGATGCGCTATCCACAGGAAAAGTGGCAGATTATGCCCCGATTGAATACCCTAAACCGGATGGTAAGCTAAGTTTTGACCGCTTAACCAATGTCAGCTTTTCAGCCACTAATCACGATGAGAACGAGCCTTGCCATTTGCATCTGGCCGATCCGAACGTTCCCATCGATGTTAATTTGCCGATTTATGCAGAGCCCGCTCAACGCTACTGTCCCGCTGGGGTTTATGAGGTTATTCGTGACGCTGACGGGTCAAACCCGCGCTTCCAAATCAATGCGCAAAACTGCGTGCATTGCAAAACCTGCGACATCAAAGACCCTAGCGAAAACATCACTTGGGCCACACCGCAAGGCGGTGAGGGGCCTAATTATCCGAATATGTAAGCAGACAGGCCATTCACAGCCATGTTTTCACAAGTTGAAGGATGCTTGGTTGTATTGCCGTAACGACACCGTTAGGTTTGCTTAAGTGACAGCCAACAGGAACATTAAAATGCGCATAAACCCCTTATTTCATATTGCATTTGCAGCAAGCCTGCTGATCAGCCCTGCATCAGGGTTTTCCCAAGGGTTAGCAGGGAATTATCTGGCGGCAAATCACGCCAATGCAACGAATGATTATGCGGCGGCGGCAGAGTATTATTCAAAAGCTTTGCAGCAAGATCCGAATGATGCATATATATTGCAAAATGCGCTTTTGTCTCTTGTTGCCTTGGGCGAGACCGATAATGCGGTTGAACTGGCAAAACAAATCACGACTTTAAAATTCGGTAGCCAATTATCTGATTTGGTTCTTCTGGTGTCTGATGTAAAAAATCAAAAGTACGATGCTGCACTCAGCATACTAACAGAGACGAATGATCGGCTAAGCCCGCTGTTAAGTGGATTGCTAAAGGGTTGGGTTCTGGTGGCTTCGGGCGATATGTCTGCGGCGACCAAGCATTTTGACAGTATGAAAAAACCGGATGCGTTACGGTTGTTTGCCCAATATCACAAGGCCTTGGCGGTTGCGACGGCAGGAGACTTTGAACGGGCCAATAAAATCATTCAAAGTGACGGAAAAAATGTTCTGCATGTTAACCGTGGCAGCATTATTTCACATGTAGAAATACTATCGCAACTTGGTAAATTCGATGAAGCGGCGAAAATAATAATTAGCTATGCGGCAGGGACATCTGATCGGCAATTACTTGATTTACTTGATAAAATGGAAAATAAACAAGCCGTCTCCTTTGACTACATTAGGTCTGCGCAAGATGGTGTTTCAGAAACATTCCTAACACTTGCAAGCGTTTTAAGCGGGGAAAAAGACCCGCAATTTTCACTGATCTATGCCCGGTTGGCCGAATATATGCGCCCGAACAATATTCAGGCATTGCTGCTCTTGTCCGATATGTTGAAAAGCCAGAAGCAATATGATCTGGCAACGCAAGTATTGGCAAAAGTACCTGCCGATCACCCGATGTATCTGAATGCAGAACTTAGCCGCGCAGACATATTGATCGAGGCGGGAAAGATCCAGGCCGCAATAGCAATTTTGCAAAGAGTGGCAGCTTCACACCCGGATGTTGCGCGCGTTCATATGGTTTTGGGTGATGCTTACAGCGGTGTGAAACAATATAGAGACGCGAATAAATCATATACTGCGGCCATTGATTTGCTGGAAAAGAAAAACACCGCACAGTGGACTTTGTATTATGCCCGTGGGGTGTCTTTTGAACGGTTGGGTGAATGGGTTAATGCAGAAGCGGATTTACGCAAGGCCTTGAAACTATCACCCAACCAACCTTCAACATTGAATTACTTGGGCTATTCATTGGTCGAGAAGGGCATCAAACTTAAAGAAGCCCAAGGAATGATCGAGCGGGCAGTGCGTGCGCGCCCCAATGATGCCTATATTACCGACAGTCTTGGCTGGGTGCTGTACCGCGTCGGAAAATTTCAAGAAGCTCTTGCACCAATGGAACGGGCGGCTGAACTGATGCCTGCCGACCCAGTCATAAATGATCATCTGGGGGATGTTTATTGGATGATTAACCGCCATCTGGAAGCAAAATTCCAATGGCGCCGCGCTTTGTCATTCGGGCCAGAAGAAAAAGATGCTGTCCGCATTCGACGCAAACTGGATGTCGGTTTGGATGCGGTGCTGACATCGGAAAAGGCCACCACTGCAAATGCAAATTAACGAGCTTGCTCGGGCAAAAATTAACCTTTGCTTGCATGTAACAGGTCAACGGGATGACGGGTATCATCTGCTGGACAGTATTGTTGTGTTTGCGGATATTGGCGATCGGATATCGGTTTTGCCGGATACCGGGTTTTCATTGAAAATCAAGGGACCGTTTGCGCAGAGGCTTGGGTCCGGAGATGATAATCTGGTTTTGCGAGCGGCAAAACTTTTTAGACATGTTTGCGATGGTGCTGCAATTACGTTGACGAAAAACCTGCCTATAGGCTCTGGTATTGGGGGGGGGTCTGCGGATGCGGCGGCAACTTTACGGGCGATGGTGCGTATGACGAGGAAAGCTTTGCCAACAGATATGGGTCTGTCTTTGGGTGCGGATGTGCCTGTTTGTGTGCAAAATATTACATGCCGGATGGGTGGCATCGGTGAGCTTCTTACCCCTATTCCCCAATTTCCGAAATACGCTGCCGTTCTGGTATGCCCAAAATCCGGACATAAAACGCCATCGGTTTTTTCGGCGTTGGAATGTAAGGATAATGGGCCTGTTCCAGCGCTACCGGTTTTATCGAAAATAACTGCTTTTTTAGCCAGGCAACGCAATGATTTGGCGATCCCGTCGATTAAGTTACTGCCCGAAATTGGCCGGAGTTTGGATGTACTTGTCCAAAACGGGGCAACACTTGCACGGATGTCTGGGTCGGGAGCAACGTGTTTTGGCTTGTTTGAAACAGATCAAGCGGCGCAAGATGTGGCCCATTTCATTGCAACAAAGCACCCTAACTGGTGGGTGAAGCCCTGTGTTCTGGGGGGTTAAACCGCTCGGCTGACTACAAAATCCGCCAGTTCCGACATTAAATCTCGAATTTCAGATTTTGGTAGGACATCCAACGCGGACTTGGCTTTGGCAGCCCAGAAAAGGGCTGCATCACGGGTTTCCTCTAATGTGTGGTGCCTGTGTAAAAGCTCCGTTGCATGTTCCAGATCGCCTTCTTTTTGATCGCCTTTTGCAATCACCCGATCCCAGAATGCACGCTCATCAGTATCGGCCTTTGCAATGGCTTTGATCACTGGCAATGTTAGCTTGCGTTCGCGAAAATCATCGCCGGTATTCTTGCCCAAAGATTGACTTGCTCCGCCATAATCCAACAGATCATCGACGATTTGAAAGCTAATCCCTAAAGCGTCACCATATGTGTTTAGCGCGGCAACGATCTCTTCGGGTGCAGATGCAATCACCCCGCCAACCTCTGTCGCAGCGGCAAAAAGGGCTGCGGTTTTACCCCGTATAACCTTGAAATAAGTCGTTTCGCTGGTGTTCGTGTCTTGAGCTGCGGTCAATTGTAGAACTTCGCCTTCGGCAATAGTCGCGGATGCATTTGCCAAAATATCAAGCACGCGCAATTCACCTGTTTCCACCATTAACTGAAAAGAGCGTGAAAACAGGTAGTCTCCAACAAGAATGGAAGATTTATTGTCCCAAAGTAGATTGGCTGTTTTACGGCCACGTCGCATATTACTTTCGTCAACAACATCGTCATGCAGTAGGGTTGCGGTATGAATAAACTCTACGGTAGCGGCTAGATGCAGATGATATGGGCCATCGTAACCACACATTCTGGCACTTGCCAAGGTCAACATCGGGCGTAGGCGTTTGCCGCCGGCCTCGACAAGATGGGCCGTAACTTCAGGAATGCGCGGTGCATGTTCGGATGCCATCCGCTGGGTGATCAATGCGTTCACTGCGGCCATGTCTTCGGTCAGTAGTTTACTGAGATGTTCAAGTGGTTGTTTCACATTTCAATCCTTTGACAATGTCAATAGCATGCTCGACAAGCTTGTCCACATCAGGATAATAAAATTCTATGAAAGAACTTTTTAGAACCACAGATCCAACACTGATTCCATTTGTAACGGCACTTTTGAGTGCCGAAGGTATAGGTTGCTTTGATCTGGATATTCATATGAGCATTCTTGAAGGATCTATCGGGGTCATGCCAAGGCGTTTGATGGTAGCAGATCGCGACTATTTTTTGGCCCGGGCAGTTTTACGGGACAATGATGTAGAGACTGCAGTAAAACCATGACTGGGGTAGAAACAGACACCACCCGCGATGCTTTTTTAGGGGGTGCATTGACAATCCTTCAGCCTAAATATGGTTACCGTGCGGCAACTGATCCTGTGTTTTTGGCAGCAAGCATTCCCGCATGCACGGGGCAATCAGTGTTGGAGTTGGGCTGTGGTGTCGGTGTTGCAGCATTATGTCTTGCAAAGCGTATACCAATGCTAAAAATAACGGGTTTGGAAATTCAAAAAGATTATGCCGCCTTGGGTAAATGCAATGCGCAGAACAATAATATTGATCTAAATGTTGTTATGGGGGATTTGATGAACATGCCGCGTGGTATTTTAGATCAGAGCTATGACCATGTGTTTTTTAATCCACCATTTTATGACAAGTTGAAAGTTTCTGCTCCACGTGATGCGGGAAAATCCAAAGCGCATGTGATGGGCTTAACCATTGAAGATTGGATTACCGCAGGATTGAAGCGGTTAAAGCCCAAAGGGCGGCTGAGTTTTATTCACCGTGCGGAAATATTGCCGGATGCGCTTGGGTGCTTGGCAGGTGTTGCGGGGGATATTCTGGTTAAGCCGTTGGTTTCGCGCAAAGACCAACCGGCAAAGCGGATTATTGTGACGTGTCGAAAGGGCACAAAGGGGCCGTTTATATTACGCCCCCCTTTGGTGATCCATAATAGTGACGGGCATGACCAGGATAGGGGAGGCTATTCCTTAATGGCTCAATCGGTGCTGCGGGATGCTCACGCCTTGCAGATGTAGTACGGTTAATTTTGCGCATTAATCTGCCATAAATGTTTGTTGAAAAAATCAGTCGTGACACGACTCGATTTCTATGGTCGACTGTTCATGTTCGTTTTAACAAGGAGGTGCTATATGACCCTGAGTTCCCACATCACTGAACTCAAGAAAAAACACGATCGACTTTCAAGTCAGGTGGAAAGAATTCAAAACCGACCAAGTGCGGATCCCTTGAAGGTTGTTTCACTGAAAAAACAAAAACTTAAGCTCAAAGAGCAGATCGAACGCCTTTCAACATAATAATGCCAACTCTGACAATTTAGCCCATGCTTTAAATTGCAACAGAAGTTACAACAGAAGTTAATGTGTGCTGCGCCAGAAATCTACTCTCGTGTACGCAGATCTCAGAGATAATGCTGTAGCGTGGTTTCTTTTTCACGCCATACGGGGATGGTTTCCGGCCTTCCTGTCAGGTAGCCTTGTAGGCAATCAAATTCTAAATCCTGCAGGAAAGACATCTCTTCCTGGGATTCAACGCATTCGGCGACAGATAGCATATCAAACTGATTGGCGATCGCAACCAAGGCCGTGGTCAAAACCTGGTTGTCGGTATCTTCATTGATATCGCGTATGAATTGGCCATCAATTTTGACAATATCGAAATGAAATTGTTTCAAAAATCGAAAAGCCGTGTAGCCTGCACCAAAATCATCCAGAGCAAATGATATGCCGCGTTTGTGTAGATTGGCCATGAAAACCTTGACCAGTTCAGGCATTACCATGGCGCTGTTTTCGGTTATTTCCAGGATAAGCCGTTCTGCAATTGTACTGTCCATGCCCAATCCCTTCTCAAGGGTTTACATCCATCTGGGGTAGCCGATACTGCGGGCGGACATGTTGATGGACAAACGTAAACTGGGGCATTCAGACAGGGCATTCAGGCCCAATTCCAAAGCCATACAGTCAATGATGCGACCGGTTTCCAAGGTTTCCACGATGGTGATGAAATCTTTGGCGGGAATAATGTCACGGGCATCATCCATGATACGTATAAGGCCTTCGTAAAAGGCTGGTTTTAAGGGGTTTTTTGCCTGAACGATGGGTTGGTAAGCCAGTAAAACATGCTTGCGTTGAATGGCGCGGGTCACAGTGTCAATAACCGGTTCGGTTCGTTTTTTGAG
>CAZMMG010000002.1:0-22867 GCA_964567355.1 uncultured Neptunicoccus sp. | reverse complement strand
TTGTTAGGGGCTTTTGCAGCGGCCAACGTATCCTTCAGTTTGCTTTCAAGACTTTCCAGTTCTTTTTCAGCATCTGCCCGCTTGGCTTTGCCTTCATCGGCGATGGTCAGGCTTTCTTCAATCGTGTCGATCAAATACTGGTTGGCTTTGCGGATGCTATCGATGTCAAACACCGACCGTTCCATTTGTTTGCGCACTTCGCGGTTGGCCACTTGCAGGTTCGCCGCATTGCTTTCCAGCAGCTCATTGGTCAGATCAGAGGCTTCTTTGACCACTTGCGCCGCTTCACGCGAGCGGTGAATAGTGACGGCCTGCGCCAGTTGGGTTTCCCACAATGGCACGGTGTTGACCATTGTCGAGTTAATCTTGGTGACAAGGGATTTGTCGTTTTCCTGCACCAGACGAATGGACGGCAGCGACTGCATAGTCACTTGGCGGGTCAGTTTCAGATCGTGCACCCGGCGTTCCAAATCATCGCGGGCAGATCGCAGATCGCGCAATTCCTGCGCCTTGATCACGCCTTTGTCCTTGCTGGCGTTTTCCACCTGCTTTTCCTTGGCGGGAATGGTTTTTGCATCCAACTCCTTGATTTTTTCTTCGCCCGCAGCAATGTAAAGCGCCAGCTCATCGTAAAAGGCCAGCGTTTTGCCATAAAGCTTGTCCAGCGATTTGATGTCCTTAAGAAGCACGTGTTCGTGGCTTAACAAATCATCGGTGATCTTGTCGATCTGACCTTGCACGGTTTCATATTGCGCCATGAATTTCGCCACCGGGGTGGCTTTGCCCATTATACGTTCCCACCAACTGCGTTTGCGGTTGGGGTTCAACTCATCCACTGAAAAGCCGCGGATGGAACTGACCATTTCGCGCAAACTTTCACCTGCGGGGCCGACATCCTTGTTGCGCACGCCTGCTAGCATTTCCTGACTGATAACCTGCAATTCCGACTGCGCTTTTGAGCCGAACTCAATGATTGACTGGGTGTCGTTCACATCGACTTCAGCCATCCGGGCTTTGATCATTTTTTTCTGGTCGGGCTTCACTTCTGAAACAACGATAAGATCGCCTTTGGGTTCAGGCAGTACTGCTGCGGCAACTTTTTCGACCTCTTCAAGGTTGGTTTTCGCCTTTTTGCGGGTAACTTCTGACATATCTGTCTCCTATCGTTTGGCGTTTACGCCCTCTTGTTTCAGTCGGTCTTGCAGCACTTCGATTTCAACGTCCAGATCGCTGCGGTCATCCAGCAGCAAAGCTTCGCGCTGGTTGGTAAAACTTTTTTCCAGATCGTCCAGCAGGGACTCATAATCCGCCCGTTGGGAAGAATTGCGGTTGCGGGCATATAGATCGGCGAATTTGATCGTCGCATCACGGGCCCCCATCAAATAGACGCCCAAAAACTTGCGTGCACGCGCCAGATCGCGCGGGTCTTGTTCGACAGTGCGAAACATATCACGTGCAGTTGAGGCCAACTTTTCAATGCGGCCTTCAAGCTTGCGGTCATTGAAACGGTGTGAGGCGGCTACGGTTTCGGATAGCAGCCTTTCGGCCCGATCAACCGCTTTGGCAACGCGGGTGGTTTCAAATGCGTCAAAGCCAGCCACACCTTTGCTATGCAAGGGGTCGATCCCGAAACTAAGGGCATGTGCGGCGGCAGCGGCAGCGGCGAACACAAGACTTGTGATAAGAGGAGCATGCGCACCGCCATAGGCGGCCAAACCAACCCCGATGCCGGTTGACAGGGACGCGAATATTTTACGTGGAAAGGCAGGCGGGCGGGCAACTTTGCGGGCATTATAGGCAGCCTCGGCTGTCAGGCCGTCACGTAGCAACCAGGCGGCCAGCAACAAAAAGGCCAACGCGCCCCAGTCATAAACCATGCCAGAACTGTTTGCCGCACGCATCTCGCCGATACCGGCAAAGATCAGCGGCAGAGGTATCCAAAACAGCAGTTTGGCACGGATGTTGGATTGATAGGCTTTCTTGCCGCGAAACCTGTTGGGTAGCGTTGCTGTCTGGTCAGGTGCGGCATCATGGCTGAATTTGCCGCCAAAACGTTTAGCCATCACAAATATCCGCTATAGGCACCAGCTGCAACCACCCAGATGATGGCAACCAGAATTAAATAAGCGATCCATTGCAGTGATGTAGCAGACATCAACCCCCCTCGGTTTCATGTAATTATTGTGATAATATAGGGGGTGAGCGAGCCTGATGCTAGGGTCAAATCATAAAAGGCAGTTTCCATCTACGTTTACCTTGTCTGCCCCGCACCCCGTTCCACCGCTAATTTTCGTTGGTAGCGGGTTTGGATCAACTCCACGATGACCAACACGATGACCGAGAAATAGAAGGTGGATTTGGACATCGGAATAATCTCGTAACCGAACACCATGATCTTGAGCGTGTCATCGTGCATCGCGTGTGCCGCCGCAGGGCCGGCTTCGCCTAACAGTACCACGCCGACGATCAGCAGAATGAACAGACCCAGAACCTCGTACATGCGGTTGCGTTTGAGAAACTCGGTCACCCCGTCGGCCAGCACCAGCATGGCAATGCCCGACACAAGGATGGCGGTGGCCAGAATGATGAAAACATCCGTGATTGCCAGTGCCGATAGGATCGAATCAAAGCTGAAAATCAGGTTCATAAAAACAATAAGGGCAATGGCCTGTTTGGCGGATTTAGGTGCCCCGCCATCGACATCATTACCCAACTGATTGAGCGTCAGCATATGCGAAATTTCTTTAAAGGCGGTATAGATTATAAAAATGCCGCCGATGATAAAGACTAGGGTGGCAAAATTCACCCCGCCCACAAGAATGCCCGTCCAGTTGAAAATAAAAAACGGCTCGGACAGGGCCTCGATCAGGTGGATCATCACAAAGAGCAGCAGAATGCGCAAGGCAACCGCGATGATAATACCCCAAAAACGCACGGATTTTTGTTTGTCGGCAGGGGCGCGCTGCGACTCGATCGAGATATAAAGCAGGTTGTCAAAACCCAGCACCGCCTGCAAAAAGATCAAAACCGCCAGATGGCCCAGATTTTCAAGTGTGAACAAATCAGTCATATGTCGCGTGCCCCTTTTACGTTTGGACTAGAAATAATGTTTTCCTTCAGGCCGTGCAACTGCCGATATCGGAAAGGGGGCAAGCAGACCTCATCACAAAACCGCGATTTTGAGAGAATCGTTTTTTGGGTTATCCTAAGGGCAACGTTGGAATTAAACTGCGTTGGGCGCCATGTTTGGCCGCAAATAAGAAGGAATATGACTGTGCCGCAAGGTAAAGTAAAATGGTTCAACCATCAAAAAGGCTTTGGGTTCATTGAGCCCGCTGAAGGCGAAAAGGATGTGTTCGTACATGTCTCTGCCGTCAAAGACGCCGGTCTTGAAGGATTGGAAGAAGGCCAAGCCATCACATTCGAGATGGTTGCAGGGCCTGATGGCCGTGAAATGGCCGGTAATCTGAGCGTCGGGTAAAACCCTGCGTTCACAATGAAATGTTAACTGCGCCTTTTGGGCGGCCGTTTGTTTTTTGTGCTTTTTTGCAAAATACGGGACTTTGTTGCAGGCTTGGATTCTGGCGGTATTTCGACCTGTTTATCAAGCCCCAACTGGTCACGTAGAACTTTCATTCTGACCTCTTCAACCTCGCCCGGTTCCAGTGTCATAAGCTGAAATGGCCCGTATGAGGTGCGGATCAAACGGTTCACCGACAGATCAATGGAATTCAGCGCCCGGCGGATTTCACGGTTTTTGCCTTCGGTGATACCGATGGTCAGCCACGCATTGGCGCCTTGTTGGCGATCAATGGTAATAGCCATGGGACGGAATTTTTCACCGTCAACAGTGATGCCGATGCGCAAAGGTTCCAACAGCTCATCGGTCGGATAGCCTTTGATGCGCACGCGGTATTTGCGCACCCAGCCAGTAGACGGCAGTTCCAGTTTGCGTTTCAACGCGCCGTCATTGGTCAGCAAAAGCAGACCTTCCGAGTTCAGATCAAGACGGCCAATAGACATCACCCGCGGCAGGGTTTCGGGCAGCGCGTCAAAGATCGTGCGGCGGCCTTTTTCGTCGCTGTCGGAGGTGACCAGACCGTTGGGTTTGTAATAACGCCAGACCCGCAATTTTTCAGGGGCACCAATGGGCTTGCCGTCGACGGTGATATTATCAACCTCGGATACTTTCACCGCAGGTGTGTCCAAAATTGTGCCGTTGAGCGTAATACGGCCCGCTGCGATCATGCGCTCGACCTCACGGCGCGAGGCAACACCGGCGCGGGCCAGAAATTTTGCGATACGATCGCCTGTCGTAGGAAGTTTGTTGGACATGATGGCCCAAGTACACCGAAGCCGCATGTTTTGTCCAAGGGTATTTTTCAGGTATGCCTTACGACATCTGTAATAATACACGTAGCGCCTGACCCTGGGTGGGTGCGAATGCGCCCTCCCATGGGGAGGGTCGGGCGTGGCCCTCGTCTATCGACGACGACCATGAAGGGGGAAAGGGTGTACATAGGCTTAAGTAAGACGAAACCAAGCATATAACCTAACTCAAAATACCTATCTAATATTAACTTGATGGGCTTTTTATTCGCATGTTCTTTCGTCTAATTGCATTTTGGTATATTTCACGCACTGTTGTTTGATGAACACCATATTTTTCGGCTATTTCTCGATATGTCTTACCAGAACAACGCAGTTTCATAATATCAACAACGCAGTTTCATAATATCAGCAGCTCTTTCTTTCTGCATTTTGTTTTTATCAACACTTTTTTGGTATTCAATAGATGCTGCTTTGATGTTAGCAGCCGCATCTTTAAATTTTTGCGCGGTGTCAAAACAATACTCCAACATTTCTGATCTCTTGGATGCAGGTGCATCAAGACACTCAGAGATTTGGCTAGCGGCTTTTAACGAAAGTCGTAAATTTTCCAACAACACCGTTTTAAACTCATTTTGTTTCATCTTACCCCCCCCCTTACTTGTTTATAGGAAATGATAACCCGATGCGCTCACTCCTCATCCCGCCATCTGTTCACAATCGGATAGCGTCGATCCAGCCAAAACGCTTTCAGGCTAAGCCGCGCCCCCGGGGCAGATTGGAAGCGTTTGTATTCCGAGATGTAAAGCAGGTTTTCCACCCGTTTGACCACCGCACGGTCATAACCTGCCGCCACGCAATCAGCGACGCTGGCATCCCTGTCCATCAGCATCTCCAGAATACCGTCCAGCACATCGTATTCGGGCAGGCTGTCGCTGTCTTTTTGATCATTGCGCAACTCGGCGCTGGGCGGTTTATTGATGATGTTTTCGGGGATCACCACCCCTTTCGGCCCCATCATCCAAGCGCGGTGGTTGGCATTGCGCCAGCGGCAGCTATCAAACACGCGCATTTTATAGACATCCTTGATCGGATTATAGCCACCCGCCATGTCGCCGTAAATGGTGGCATAGCCCACCGCTACTTCGGATTTATTACCCGTGGTTAGCAGCATTTCGCCAAATTTGTTGGACATCGCCATCAATAACAAACCGCGCAGACGCGACTGGATATTTTCCTCTGTCACATCCGCTTGCAGCCCTTCGAACATCGGGGCAAGCGTGTTGGTAATGGCGTCGCGGCCTTGCGTGATCGGCACGGTGTGATATTTGCAGCCCAGCGCATCTGCAACCGCAACAGCATCATCCAAGCTCTCTTGGCTGGTGTATTCCGACGGCAGCATCACGCAACGCACGTTCCCTGCCCCCAGCGCATCCACCGCAATGGTGGCGACTATTGCGCTGTCGATGCCGCCTGACAGGCCCAGAAGAACGGATTTGAAACCGGTTTTTTCCATATAATCGCGCAGGGCCGTGACCATGACATGGTAATCCTGTTCCCACTCATCGGGAAAATGCGCTTTGGCCCCGTGTGCAGCACGCCAACCGCCCTCGCTGCGGGTGAAATCAACATGCGCGATGGCCTCGTCGAACAGAGGCAGTTGCACCGCCAATTCACCACCCGGGTTCAACACAAAAGAGCCACCGTCAAACACCTGATCATCCTGTCCACCGATCAGGTTCAGGTACACCATCGGCAGGCCAGTTTCGATCACGCGGGCAACCATGGTGTTGATGCGTTTTTCAAATTTACCCCGATAATAGGGCGAAGCATTGGGGCTGACCAGAATTTCAGCCCCGGTTTCCTGCAAGGTTTCGCAAACATCCCCGAACCACGCATCTTCACATATGGGCGAGCCGATACGGGCAGGGCCTATAGTATAAGGCCCGCTTATCTCGCCATTATCAAATGTGCGCGGCTCATCAAAAACCTTGGAATTCGGCAGATGATGTTTGCGGATGATGTTGGCAACCTTGCCGCCCTTCAGAATAACATAGCAGTTGTAAACGTGATCACCTTCGCGCATCGGTAGCCCGATACCGATGGCCGGGCCGTCATGGCATTCAGCCGCAAATGTCTGCAATTTGGCCAAAGCATCCGCCGTAAACGCGGGCTTTTGTACCAGATCTTGCGCCTGATAGCCCGACAGAAACATCTCGGGCAGCACCAGCATATCGGACTTTGCCGCTTTGGCCTGTTCCCATGCGTCATGGGCTTTCGCCAGATTGCCGCTGAAATCCCCTAATGCGGGGTTTAATTGCGCCAGCGTTAATCTTAATTTTTCAGCCATATTGCGTCCTTGAATTTTAGGCCTTGGTGGCCGATTTGGGTAGAGTTTTAACAGAACCGCAGGCTATGGAAAGTAAAACTGCTTAGAAAGCTTGTCAGACGGCTGGTCACACCCTAAAGTTCGGCGTGAGATTATACTGTCAGGGCTTGGGTAAAAGGAAAAAGCGCGTGAAGATTAAAGGACTATTCATTCTGGTGACATCCTTGGGTTTGGGCATCAGCGCACCCCTGTTGGCGCAATCATCGCAGGTTTTAACCAAGCAATATGACACTGGCGGTGTCTACACCGGCACATTCAAGAATGGCCGCCAAGACGGACAAGGCACTTATGTTCTGCCCAACGGCTATGAATATACCGGCTCTTGGGTGAGCGGACAAATTCAAGGCGAAGGAACGGCAAAATTTCCCAACGGGTCGGTCTATGAGGGCCTGTTCGAAGCCGGCAAGCCGCAGGGTTTGGGCAAAATAACTTTTGCTGACGGCGGCACTTATATCGGCACTTGGAAAGACGGCAAAATAGACGGTGTTGGTCTGGCACATTATGCCAATGGCGAGATTTACGACGGACAATTTAAGAACGCCAACCATAACGGTAAGGGGGTGCTGACCTCTGATAATGGCTATCGCTATGATGGCGACTGGGTCGATGGCAAAAAAACCGGCAAAGCCAAGATTAAATATCCCGACGGTGCGGTATATGAGGGAGATGTGGTTGACGGTTTGCGAAACGGTGTCGGCGCTGTGGTTCTGGCAGACGGCGTCAGCTATGAAGGCGACTGGGTTAAAGGACAGATCACCGGCACGGGGACATTGGTTTTGACCAATGGTGACAAATATAGCGGCAAAATGAAAGATGGCCGCAAAGACGGTCAAGGCACACTTAGTTTTGCCAACGGGGATATTTATAAGGGTAACTTCAAAAAAGGCATTCGCGATGGTACAGGGATGCTGACACGCAAAGGCGGCTATCAATATGCGGGGAATTGGGCCAACGGCAAGTTGCAAGGGCAAGGCCGGATCAGTTATCCCAACGGATCAAAATACGACGGCGTGTTAAAAGACAACCAGCCGAACGGCAAAGGCAAAATCGTCTATGCAGATGGCGGCAGCTATAAGGGCGACTGGGTGATGGGCGTCATTCAGGGCAAGGGTATTGCCAAATATGCCAATGGCACGATCTATGAAGGTACATTCGATCAAGCCCGTAATAACGGGCAGGGAAAAATCGTTTACCCCGAGGGCTACAGCTACACTGGCACATGGGTGAACGGCATCCGTGAAGGCAAAGGCATTGCCACATTCGCCGATGGCAGCATTTATGATGGTGATTTCAAAGGCGGCAAACGCGACGGTATCGGCACACTTAGCACCAAGGATGGGTTTACATATGAAGGCGCATGGGTTGCCGGGCAAATGCAGGGCATTGGGCATGCCACATACGCCAATGGTGACAACTATGTTGGATCATTCGAGAACGGTAAACGCAACGGTAAAGGCACCATGACATTCGCCAATGGCGAGATTATCGATGGAACATGGAAAGACGGCGAAGCGGAGTAGCTGGCCACTGGCCAAAGACAGATTGTCGCGCTATACGCACCCCCATGCCAGATGAAACCACCGATATACACGCCCTATTTCAAGGCGCCCCAAGCACGACGGAGTTCAAGAAACTGCGCAAACGCATCGTGCGCCAGACCCGCGAGGCAATCGAACAGTTCGGCATGGTGGAACGCGGTGCCAAATGGTTGGTGTGTATGTCTGGGGGCAAGGACAGCTACACGCTGTTGGCCGTCCTGCACGAATTGAAATGGCGCGGGCTTTTGCCGGTGGAACTTCTGGCCTGCAACCTTGACCAAGGCCAGCCGAATTTCCCTGCAACCGTGCTGCCGAAATTCCTTACGCACATGGGCGTACCCCACCGCATCGAATATGAAGACACCTATTCCATCGTCAAATCGAAAGTCCCCGAGGGGCGTACATACTGCGCCATGTGTTCCCGCCTAAGACGAGGGAATTTATACAGAATAGCGCGTGAAGAGGGCTGTTCGGCGGTGGTATTGGGGCATCACCGAGACGATATGCTGGAAACCTTTTTCATGAACCTGTTTCACGGCGGGCGGCTTGCCACCATGCCGCCAAAACTGGTCAATGACGAGGGTGATTTGTTCGTTTACAGACCGCTTGCTTTCGTAGCCGAAAAAGACTGCGAAAAATTCGCACACAATATGAACTACCCAATCATCCCCTGTGATCTTTGTGGCTCACAAGACGGGTTACAGCGCCAACAGGTCAAGGCTATTCTGGATCAGTGGGAGGTCAACAACCCCGGTCGCCGTCAGGTAATGTTTCGCAGCCTGATGAATGCGCGCCCTACCCATCTGCTGGACTCTGGCCTTTTCGATTTTTCAGCTTTAACGCGGCCAAACTCCGTCCCAGAAAAATAGCTTTAAAACCTTGACCTTTGGCGTCAATTTCTATTGAACGAGCCAGACTCTTTCCCAATCCGTATCAGGACACCCGATGCAAGACGATAACAACAAAAATCTGATCCTAGCTACAGCCCTAAGCTTTCTTGTTATTATGGGTTGGTTCCTGTTTTTTCCACCCCAGCAGCAGGCCCAACAACCGCCTGAACAAGCCAGCCAAACAGCAGGTGCACCAAGTGCTGACGCGCCTAACTCTGTGCCTTCGGCTACTACGGACGCAACCGTGCCTTCGGCGACCGTTGCTGTCGACAAAACCGAGACCCTTGAACAGGCTTTGGCAAAATCGCCCCGGGTGAAAATCAACACCAAACGCGTGTTTGGCTCGATTTCCCTGACCGGAGCTTTGATCGATGATTTGTCTTTGAAAGATTATAATCTACATCTGAATGACAATAGCGATAAAGTTCGTATCCTGTCACCGATTCAGGCAGACGCAGGCTACTGGGCGTTCCACGCATGGTGGTCTCCGGATAAATCTGTGGCCCCTGAAAATATTCCAACAGCCAAAACCCTGTGGCGGGTAAAATCCGGCACGGCCCTAACCGAAACAACCCCGGTTGTTCTAGAATGGGACAACGGTCAGGGACTGGTGTTTCAACGCGACATTTCAATCGACGAAAACTATCTGATCACCATCAAACAATCGGTTCAAAACAACACTGGCAAAACCATTCAACTGGCCCCCTACAGTGCGTTGACCCGCAAAGGCGCACTGAACATTCGTGGGTTTTATATTTTGCACGAAGGCGCGGTTGCTTCTTTTGACGGCAAACTGGTTGAAGAAACCTATAAAAAAATTCGCAAATTTGATCCGAACGGGTACGGCGGAAATGCCACAAGTTACAAAATCACCGAAGGCGGCTGGACCGGCTTTACCAACCAATACTGGATGACCAACCTGCTGCCCGAACCCGATCAAAGCTTTGATAGTGTTATTGAATACAATGAACAAGCAGACCGCTATCAAACCGACCTGCGCTTACCGGCCGTGACCATCGCGCCAAACGGCAGTTACGATGTCACCACATCCCTATTTGCAGGTGCCAAAGAATACGAAGCCATCAAATCTTATGGAAATGAAAAAGGCTATAACCAGTTCATCGACAGCATCGACTGGGGCATGTTCTTTTTCCTGACCAAACCGATATTCCATGTTCTGCACTTCCTGAACGGACTTATCGGCAATATGGGGCTGGCGATTATCGGTCTGACTATTTTCATCAAAGCCCTGCTGTTTCCACTGGCCTATAAATCTTATGTTTCCATGGCGCGGATGAAAGAACTGCAACCGCAAATGGAAAAAATCAAAGAGGACGCCGGCGACGACAAGCAAAAAGTTCAAAAAGAAATCATGCTGCTGTACCGCGAGAAAAAGGTTAATCCCGCAGCCGGTTGCTTGCCTATTTTCCTGCAAATCCCGATTTTCTTTTCACTTTATAAAGTGATTTTCGTGACCATCGAACTTTATCAGGTGCCGTTCTTTGGCTGGATCCAGGATCTGTCCGCCCCTGACCCCACTTCGGTTTTGAACCTGTTTGGCCTTTTGCCATATGCGCCAACCGATTTGCCACAGTTCATGGCAATTCTATCGATTGGTGTGCTGCCGATCCTGATGGGGATTTCCATGTTTCTGCAACAAAAACTCAACCCGGCCCCGACCGACAAAACCCAAGCACAGATTTTTGCCTGGATGCCTTGGGTGTTCATGTTCATGCTGGGCCGTTTTGCCAGTGGTTTGGTTTTGTACTGGATCACCAACAACACCATCACATTCATTCAGCAATACACCATCATGCGCAGCCAAGGGGTGAAACCCGACATTCTGGGCAACATATTCAAGCGCTTCAAAAAAAATGAATCCGAAAGTTAATGAAAACGGTCACCGCTCTTTTTCGTCACCCGATTAAGGGGCATGGACGGCAAGAGCTGGCACATGTTGCCCTTGAAGTTGGCCGGATATTTCCGTTTGACCGCCGTTGGGCGGTGGCACATGATGCGTCTAATATTGCGGCAGGGGCGCAGGATTGGGCGCATTGCCTGAACTTTTCACGCGGAGCCAAAGCCCCTTCGCTTATGGCGATGACGGCTAATTTTGATCAGGCTGACAACCAGCTTAGCTTGGCCCATCCAGATTTACCCAACATTACCATTGATCCCGACAACGCGATAGATGCCGCGCGTTTCATCGCATGGGTGCAACCGATCATGCCTGAAAACCGTGCAAAATCCCACGCGCTTGTGCGGGCAAACGGTTACGGTATGACCGATCAGAAATTTCCCTATATCTCGATCAACAGCACCGCGTCTTTGGCTGACCTTAGTCAAAAAGCGGACACTGACATGTCAATGCACCGCTTTCGCGGCAACATCTGGTTAAAGGGCTCCAGCCCTTGGGAAGAGTTTAACTGGATCGGCAAAACCATCCGCATTAGCAGCGCGGTTCTAAAGGTCGAAGCACCGATAACGCGCTGTCTTGCAACCACCGTAAACCCCGAAACCGGGCAACGGAATGTTGATACTTTAGACCTTTTGCAGCAGCATTGGGGCCATAAGGATTTTGGTGTATTTGCCGCTGTGCTTGAAGCTGGCAAGATTGATCTGAACGATAGGGCAGAGGTTTTATGATGCAGATGCGTTTTACCATTACCGAAAGACCCGATTACGCAACCCGCGAAATTGGCCGCAAGCTTTTTGCAGGCGGTTCCGAGTTTCTGAAAGGCGTGGTCGGCATGGACGGGATGCCACCACCCGACCGTTTGGAGGTTTGTTTTGCAGGCCGCTCAAACGTCGGCAAGTCCAGCCTGATTAACGCACTGACTGGGCGCAAAGCCTTGGCACGCACCTCGAACACACCGGGGCGCACACAGGAAATCAACTTTTTCACCTTGGGCGAAAAACACTATTTGGTCGACGTGCCGGGCTACGGCTTTGCCAATGCGCCCAAAGCCATCGTGCAAAAATGGCAACGGCTGTTGAAAGCATATTTATCAGGCCGTCAATCTCTGCGCCGTGTATTCCTGCTGGTCGATGCCCGCCACGGGGCCAAAGCGGTAGATGAGGAAATCATGCAGCTTTTGGGCCGCTCTGCGGTCACCTTTCAGGTCATCATGACTAAATGCGATAAACCGTCAAAAGCCGAAGTGGCTAAATCCTTGGAAAAAACCATGGAAGTCCTAGCGAAACACCCGGCAGCCTTCCCCGAGATCATCCTGACATCCTCGGAAAAAGGCGACGGCATCGACACCCTGCGCAGCGTGATTGCAACGATGGTCTAGGGCTGGTTCAGAAGCGTTAAACGTGTTGCGCACCGTTCACTTCTATTTCGGTACCCGAAACATAACTGCTGTGATCAGAACATAAGAAATAAACCACATCCGCCACCTCACTTGGCTGCCCCAAGCGACGTAAGGGCAGTTTTTCTACAATTTTATCAGTACCTTCGCTTAAGATACTGGTTTCCACCTCACCCGGAGCAATGGCATTGACGCGCACCCCCAACGGGCCGAAATCATGCGCCATTTCGCGGGTCAGTGCCGCAAGTGCCGCCTTGGACGTGGCATAGGCAGCACCCGCGAAAGGATGCACCCGCGAGCCTGCAATCGAGGTTACATTAACCACTGAACCTTTGGCTACTGCCAACTCGTCTTTCAGCCCGCGCGCCAGAATAACCGAGGCAAAGAAGTTCACATGAAACACCTGCCCCCAAGTGCGCAAATCCGTGTCCAGCGTACTAAGCCGCGCACCATCTTCCCCCTTGGGTGAGATGCCGGCGTTGTTTACAAGCGCATCCAGCCGCCCCCCGACCAGCCGTTTCTTGATCCGTTCAATCGCTTCCATGGTTTTATTCGGGTCGCTCAGATCAACCTGAATGTGGTTCTCTTCGCCACCCCAAGGACATTCCTCGGAAAACGCCTGACGCGAACAGGTAATAACCCGCCAGCCTTCTTTCGCGAATTTTATCACTGTGGCATGGCCAATTCCCCGGCTTGCGCCTGTCAGTAAAAGGGTTTTATTTGTGCTGCCTACCGACATTTGATTATCCTGAATTTATGATGAATTGCGTTCCCTATTAGTCGTCGTATTTCCATCAAGTTGCAAGCCCCTTGGCGTTAAGCACACAAAGCGGTATGCAAGCAGAAGATATCAACTAAGATGGCCAATATGGAAAAGTCCAAAGCAATGAAACGAGACTCTCTGGCAACCGCCCGCCTGTTAAGCGAAGCACTGCCCCTTATGCAACGTTACGACGGGGCGATCGTGGTGATCAAACTTGGCGGCAATGCAATGAGCAGCCCAACGGCAATGGATATGTTCGCCCGCGATGTGGTGATGTTGCGCCAATGCAATGTGAACCCGGTGATCGTGCACGGTGGCGGGCCGATGATAAATGCGATGCTGGATAAGCTGAATATTGAAACAAAATTCGTCGGCGGCAAGCGGGTCAGCACGCCTGAAACCGTTGAAGTGGTGGAAATGGTGCTATCTGGCAAGGTCAACAAAAACATCGTGCAGGCGATTAACCGTCAGGGCGGCAAAGCGGTTGGCCTGTCGGGCAAGGACGGTGATCTGATTGTCTGCAAAAAAGCCGCGGGTGATCTAGGCATGGTCGGCGAGCCGACCCGTGTAGATGCGAATGTGATAAAATCTCTTAATGAAGGCGGTTTTATCCCCGTCATTGCACCGATTGGCACTGGTGAGGGCGGCGAGACTTTCAATATCAACGGCGACACCGCCGCTGGCGCAATAGCGGCGGGTCTGAACGCTGACCGTTTGTTGCTGTTAACCGATGTAGAAGGCGTAAAAGACGCCGATGGCGATGTCTTGACCAACTTGTCTGCAGCGCAGGTCAAAACGCTGACAGATAGCGGCATCATCGCGGGGGGTATGATCCCGAAAACCCAAACCGCGCTTGATGCGATAAAAGGTGGAGTTCGCGCAGTTGTGATTATGGATGGCCGCGCACCGCATGCATGTTTGCTGGAACTATTCACCGATTACGGCGCGGGCAGTATGATTCGCGCCTGAGATAAAGGGTATACGCTTGGAAAATGAAGTAACAATCCGGCTGGCGGTATTTCTGGGGCTTTTCGCGCTTCTGGCCTTGGCCGAGGTGTTGTTGCCACGGCGCAACCGCGATATTAAACGCGCACCCCGCTGGTTTGCCAATATAAGCCTGATCATAATCGATAGCATCACCATCAGGCTGATGGCTGCCGTCTTGCCGGTAATGGCCGTCACCGCCGCTGTGGACGCGAATGCGCACGGATGGGGGTTACTTGGGCTGGTCGCATGGCCCAACTGGCTGGAAGTGATACTGGCAATACTGATCCTAGATCTGGTGATCTGGGCACAACACCTGATCACCCATAAAATCCCGTTTTTGTGGCGATTGCACCAAGTGCATCATGCGGATACCGATATGGATGTAACCACCGCCATTCGATTTCATCCCATCGAAATAGCCCTCTCGATGCTTTTGAAAATCGTTGTGATCTATGCGCTTGGCCCATCTGCCTTTGCGGTCATTCTATTTGAGATACTGTTGAACGGTACGGCGATGTTCAACCACGCCAATATCAATATCCCCAAATCTATGGATAATATTATACGCTTGCTGATCGTCACCCCCGACATGCACCGGGTGCATCATTCGAATATCCGCGAAGAGCATGACAGTAACTACGGGTTTTCCCTGTCGATCTGGGATCGTATCTTTGGCACCTATGTGGCGCAACCGGCCAAGGGGCATGATGCAATGACTGTCGGTCTGCAATGGCAAGATGAGAAACCGCTGAAACTGGGCTGGAGCCTGTTGCTGCCGTTCCGTAATAAATGAGACTAAAGCAAATCCGTGCCGCCGCCCTTGATCACGGGCTTGATCTGTACGGCGCGTTTCATGTGCAGGCGGATGATTTTTCCCAAGCGGCCAGTATCGCACTGCTTGGCCCCGCTGCCAACTTCTGGTCAATATTTACCGCCTCCGATATATACCGTGACGGTCAGCCCGACCCGATTGACCGCTGGTCTACAAAGCACGTCACAGCCATCGCAAAGGATTTGGGTGCAAACCCGATATTTCCATTTGGCGGCCCGCCTTATGCGCCGTTTTTAGAATGGGCCAAAGCATCGGGCCGGGCATGGCGCTCACCCGTTGGTATGCTGGTGCATGACCTAGCAGGGCTGATGGTTTCCTACCGCGGCGCACTGGCCTTTGATACAAAGCTGGATTTACCCGAGCAAACATTCGAGAACCCCTGCGATACATGCACCACCCAACCCTGCCTTACCGCCTGCCCTGTAGACGCGTTCACCCCAAGCGGGTATGATGTGCCTAAATGCCATACCTATATGGACACGCCCGCAGGCAATAGCTGTTTATCCACGGGATGTCTGGTACGCCGCGCCTGCCCTGCCAGCGCAGGGGCGCATAGGCTGGCAGAACAATCGGCACTGCACATGGCCGCTTTTCGAGGGGAATAAATGAAACGTGTTATCCTCATGCGCCACGCCAAATCAAGCTGGGCCAATATGGGACAGGCTGATCATGATCGCCCGTTGAATGAGCGTGGCCAGAAAGCCGCAACGAAACTCGGGCACTGGTTATACGATAATCGCTACATTCCCGATCAGGTCATATCATCAACCGCCACGCGCTGCGTGGAAACTTGGGCGGGATTGGCGCAGGCTTTAAATCTTGGCATCACTCCCGAATACGACAGCAAACTGTTTCATGCCCATGTCAGCAATATGCTGGAAAAGCTGAAAACAGCAACCGGCGACACTGTGCTGGTGCTGGGTCACAACCCCGGAATTGCCGCCTTTGCCGAAGAACTGCTGAAGGTGGTTCCCCAAAGTGACAATTTTTTCAGATATCCGACAGCCGCGACCACGATAATTGATTTTGATATTGATGATTGGGCTGAATTACAACTACGGTCAGGGCAGTTGCATTCTTTTGTTATTCCACGCGAACTGGGTGTGGGTGTATGAATGGTGGCTTCACAGAGTTCTCTCAGGGGTGCTTTGCGGGCCGGACACCGACCATGGGGGATTGTGAAATCCAGTCCTGCGCCGAGTTTACAAGGTGCTTTGGCCCGTCAAGAAAGACAGTCTTGGCCTCGGTTGCCGCTTGCACCCCGACATCCCCCATCCAAAGAGCGATCAGATGTTCAAGTGACGCGGTAATGTAGACATCTACATCATGGCCGGGGTCCTTTGTGCAAAGATCGACAACATCGCCATTTGCGATGAGCCACCATGTATCAAGTTCTGTACGGTCGGTTATCTGTACAAGGATAACGGTTTCGCCGTCCGGCAGGGCGCCGGTTTTCAAGGTTCGGTGGAAATCCCACATGAACCCGCCGACATCACAATCTTGTGCCACGATACTACGGCTACGCCAGCGCAAGCCCCAAACCGCCATGCTTTCAACAATAGGCCCCAGTTCCCGGCCAGAGCGTGTCAGCTTGTACTCGGTCACTTGTCCTGTGGGGGTAGGTTTGCGGATAATAATCTCGGCCATTTCCAGCATTTTCAACCGTTTGCTGAGGATTGATGGCGACATGCGCGGCAGCGCACGTTGAAAGCGGCTGAACCGGGTAGTGCCCATAAACAGCTCGCGCAATATCAGCAGAGTCCATTTATCGCCCAGCAAATCCGCCGATGCCATTGACGGGCACAGGCTGCCCGACTCGTTGTCTCCGATCTTTGCCATAGGCAAAGTTACCGCTTGTTGCTTGCCCATGGCAACTACAGAAACTGTAGTGGATTACTATTGATTACGAAGTAGCTTTCTTTTGCGGTCGCGATCACCTTGTAATGGCCGTCTATTTCGGGACGAAACATCTAAAAGGAGCCAGCTATGGGCCGCATATTAGCATTTACTTACGGTGTGGTTGTCTACATCATTTTTCTGGTCAGCTTTCTTTACGCGATAGGGTTTGTCGGAAATATTGTTGTCCCGAAATCAATTGATTCAGGAACGCAGGGTGCAATAGGTTTGTCGCTTGTGATCAACCTTGTGCTGCTCTCCATCTTTGCCTTGCAACACAGCATCATGGCGCGTCCGGCTTTTAAACGGGTTTGGACAAAGGTCATTCCCAAGGCGGTTGAGCGCAGCACCTATGTTCTGATGGCAAGCGCTGCCCTTATTCTGATTTTTACGTACTGGCAGCCGATGACGGCAACGGTATGGGATATCAGTGCCACGGCACCCAACAGAGCCTTGACTTATCTGTTCTGGGCAGGCTGGCTTATCGTTCTGACGTCAACCTTCATGATTGATCACTTTGATCTTGTGGGCCTGAAACAAGTCCACGCAAATCTGAAAAAGCGCGCCGCAACCGCGCCTGATTTTAGTAAACGCGTCTTTTACCGGCTGGTACGCCATCCGATCATGACCGGGTTTCTAATTGCTTTCTGGGCGACCCCAACCATGACAACCGGGCATCTTTTGTTCACGCTTGTGACCACTGGCTACATTATAATCGCGGTTTTGTATTTTGAGGAAAAAGATCTTGTAGCCGCGATTGGCGATGAATATCTGGACTACCAGCGTAAGGTTCCAGCCTTTATCCCGCGTATCAAAGGCGGGCAGTAATATGACACTGGATGCTGAATATCTAAACCACATGCAATCGTTCTGCGATGCCGGCCCAATAGGCATACATAACAGGCAGGCACCGCTTCGAGCGCAATATGAAAAGACACCTGAGGCGGCGTGGGTTATAGATCACGCCTGCACTACAGGCGCGGCAATCACTCCGAGCCATCCCATACATTCACATGTTATCTGTGGCCAAGGTATTCCGGTGGATATACCGGTTTGTGTTCACAGGGCGGTTGGCGGGGAAAGTGATTTTCCCAATCCGGGTGAAATTCTTGCCGCATCCTTGGCCGCTTGTCTGGATATGACCATCCGCATGATTGCCAACCTGATGGAAATAAAACTGACCCGCCTTGAAGTAAAAGTCGACTTTTGCGCCGATGTGCGCGGCACTTTGATGATGGGCAAAAACGTACCGGTTGGCTTTCAAACCGCCCAAATTAAAGTAGGTCTGAAAGCAGAAACCGATTTAGCTGAAGCGCAGTTGAACACTCTGCTTGATGCGGCAGAGCGAAGCTGTGTCGTATTACAAACCCTGCGCAACCCGCCACTGGTGGAAATTGAACGCAAATTCGATTGAAACAGAAGTACCGAACACCCCCCAATGCAAAAAGCCCCTCACTATGGAGGGGCTTCTCATAAATTGTATAAAGCTTTGTTCTTAGTGACCCAGGATTTGGCTCAGGAACAGTTTTGTCCGATCTGATTGTGGATTGTTGAAGAACTCTTCTGGTTCGTTCTGTTCCACAATTTGGCCCTGATCCATAAAGATCACACGGTTTGCCACTTGCCGGGCAAAGCCCATCTCGTGGGTCACACAGATCATTGTCATGCCTTCTTCGGCCAACTCGATCATGGTGTCCAGAACCTCTTTGATCATTTCCGGGTCAAGGGCTGAGGTCGGTTCATCAAACAACATGATGCGCGGTTGCATGCACAAGGAACGCGCAATAGCCACACGTTGTTGCTGACCACCAGACAACTGACCTGGATATTTATCGGCCTGCTCTGGAATTTTCACTTTTTCCAAAAAGTGCATCGCAGTTTCTTCGGCTTCCTTCTTGGGGGTTTTACGCACCCAGATTGGGGCCAAAGTACAGTTTTCCAGAATCGTCAAATGCGGAAATAGGTTGAAGTGTTGAAAACACATACCCACTTCTGACCGGATTTTATCGATGTTCTTCAGATCGGATGACAGATGTGTCCCATCTACCGTGATCGTGCCTTCCTGATGTACTTCCAGCGCATTAATGCAACGGATCAGCGTAGATTTGCCGGAACCCGAAGGGCCACAAACCACAATCCGTTCGCCTTCATAAACCGTCATATTGATGTCTTTAAGCACATGGAATGAACCATACCATTTA
Organism: uncultured Neptunicoccus sp.; assembly: GCA_964567355.1. Taxonomy (GTDB): domain Bacteria; phylum Pseudomonadota; class Alphaproteobacteria; order Rhodobacterales; family Rhodobacteraceae; genus Amylibacter. Next base: position 3,728 of record CAZMMG010000002.1, on the reverse strand, counting down.
TTCATGCTCTCGATTTGGATTGCAACTTTGTCAGAGACAACCAACTTCTTTTTAGCTTTAGCCATTAGATAAACTCCTTAGTGGCCTGTCTGAAGCTTGCGCTCCAGATACATTGAATAACGCGACATAGCGAAACAGAACAGGAAGAATACAAAGGCAATAAAGCCGTAAAGTTCCCATATAATACCGTTCCATTCCTGGTTCGCGCGAATATTGTTGGACAATCCGATCGGATCCAAAAGACCGATGATCGACACAAGGGTTGTATCTTTGAACAACCCGATAAATGTCGACACGATATTCGGGATCGAGATTTTCAAGGCCTGCGGCATGATAATCAACTGTGTCGATTGCCAGAAATCCAGGCCCAAACTGTCGGCACCTTCATATTGGCCTTTCGGCAAAGCGGCCAAACCGCCCCTGATCACTTCCGCCATATAGGCCGAGGCAAACAGGGTTACCATGATGACAACGCGCAAGATCAGATCAAAGTTAGTGCCCGGCGGCATAAAGTAGTTCAACAAAGTGGACGCCACGAACAACAAGGTGATCAACGGCACACCGCGAATAAACTCGATAAAGCCGATACATATGAACCTGACGATCAACAGATCTGATTGCCGTCCAAGGGCCAAAACAACACCGATGGGCAGCGACAAAGCAATTCCGACAGTCCCAATGGTGATCGACAACATAAAGCCACCGAAGCTGGAAGACGGAACAGACTCGATTGAAAACGGTATCATTGACTGCAACAAATCAGTCGCTGCACCCGTAAAGAACAACCACCATACAACTGGAACCAAAGCAAACGCTATAATCCCCAATAATGAGCTGGCCATTTTGGTGATGATGTTAAAAGCGATATAGCCCAGAACAAAACCTGCAACAACCATCAAAGGAAGCCATACTGATCCCCCCCACAGCAACCAGAATGCCACGAATGGATAGACCATGGTAAACTTCAGTATGTTTTTAGGCAAACCTTCAAACAACACCGGTGCAATTGCCACAAACATCAAAACAAAAGCAAGGATTGGGCGCCAATATAAGTCTCTCGGGTAGAAGCCAAAGATCAATTGATGGAAACGGTCGTGGATAACGGCCCAACAGGCCCCAGTTGCACCCTCACCGTAAGCCGCAACAATATTTGCACGGCATTCCGTCAGCGAATTCGCATTCCATGAGGAATGCAACATCCATGGCAAAATGCTACTCAGAACGAAATATACTGCCCAAATCGCCGCAAGCGATACAATGCCGTTGGTGATCGATGAAAACATGTTTTCATGAAGCCATTTGACAATACCTGCTTCGGATAAAGGCGGGTCTTGTACTGGCAACATTTCCTTGCGGACAAATGAAATATTACTCATATCAACGCTCCCTCAACTTAACACGTTCATCGTATACGTTCATCGCAGCCGAAATCGATAAGGATATCGTCAGATAGATTGCCATCAATATCATCAGGCTTTCCATCTCACGGCCAGTTTGGTTCAGCGTGATGCCACCCAAAGTGCCTGTGATGTCCATATACCCCACCGCAATCGCCAGTGACGAGTTTTTAGTCAGGTTCAGATATTCCGAAATCATCGGAGGAATAATCACCCGCAAAGCTTGTGGCAGAACCACCAGACTTGTGATCCGGTTTGGACGCAAACCCAATGCTGCGGCGGCTTCTGATTGGCCTTTGGCAATAGCCTGAATGCCAGAACGCACAACCTCGGCAATAAACGCGGCGGTATAGAACGTCAAAGCAAACCAAAGCGAAATCAAAGAGTTCCGCATGTGGAAACCACCCTTGAAATTAAAACCTTTCAGAACCGGATATTCCAGACTGATCGGTTGACCCATTGCAAAATAGGCAACAATCGCGGGGATGCAAAATATCCCGAGTTTAATCCAGAACGTTGGTAAAATTTCCCCGGTTTCATCTTGGCGTTTATGCGCCCAGCGCCCGAAAACAAATATGCCGACGATCGATAGAAGAAAGACAACAATTACAGCAAGAGAGCCGTTGCCCCAAACTGGTGCCGGAATAAAAATTCCGCGATTTGTTACGGCAATACTGTCGAACAAATTCATCGATGCCGTAGCATTTGCCCCGCGAAAGTCGCTTGGCTTAGGGAATAGTTCAATAAAGATCGCCATTGTCATAAGGATAACAAGAAGCACAGGAATATTCCGGAACACTTCAATGTAAACTGTCATCACCCTGGCAACAATCCAGTTTTTGGACAGGCGCATAACCCCGATCAATACCCCGAGAATCGTGGCTGCAATACAACCCAAAAAAGCAACGAGCAAAGTATTCAACAAGCCGACTATCGCTGCGCGTAAATGGGTGCTTTGCGAAGTATATTCAATTAGGCGTTGATTAATGTCATAGCCAGATGGCTGGAATAAAAAACCAAAATTAAGTGGTTTGCCTAAAATAGCAAGGTTATGTGCAGCATTTCCGAGCAACCATCCAAGCCCAAGTAAAAAGCCTATCAAGGCAATGATCTGGATGGTCATTGAACGATAGCGTGTATCGTACAGCAGCATACTAATTCGGAAGCCGTCCTTTGGTGGATCGGTCATGGCAGACATGTGTCTACGCCCCCTTTGTTGGTTTGAGCGACAATTTCTATCGGCATGTTGATCACGACCAGACGATTGTGCCTCAGATTATTATATTATTTTGCAGATACGAAAAGGGCGCGACAACGGTCGCGCCCTTGACATTAACCGATTAACGGAAAGGAGGAGAGTAGATCAACCCGCCATTTTTCCATTGTGCGTTCAACCCGCGAGCAAGACCAACTGGTGTTGCTTCACCAATGTTTTTCTCGAAGATTTCGCCGTAGTTACCGTTTACAGCAATTGCGCGATGTGCCCAAGCTTTATCCAGACCAAGCATACCGCCCAAGTCACCTTCGGTGCCAAGCATACGGTTGATTTCTGGGTTGTTACCTGCAGCAGATGCCAATTTGTCAACGTTTGCGGATGTAATACCCAGCTCTTCAGCTGAAATCAAAGCGTCCAAAGTCCAACGAACAACATCGCCCCATTGGTTGTCGCCGTGGCGAACAAGTGGGCCCAATGGCTCTTTTGAAATGATTTCTGGCAGAACTGCATAGTCGCCAGGATTTTCAAAAGTAGCGCGTGTCGCAGCCAAGCCGGATGCGTCTGTTGTGAACACGTCACATGCACCAGCCAAGAACTGAGCTTGTGCTTCAGAGTTGGTTTCGATTGGCACTGGCTCATAAGAGATGTTGTTCGAACGGAAGAAATCCGCCAAGTTCAGCTCTGTTGTTGTACCTGTTTGGATACAAATAGTTGCACCGTCCAGGTCTTTTGCGCTAGCAACACCCAATGATTTTGGAACCATAAAGCCTTGGCCATCGTAGTAGTTTACACCAACAAATTCAAACTTCAGATCAACGTCGCGTGAGAAAGTCCATGTTGTGTTACGTGCCAACATGTCGATTTCACCAGATGCAAGTGCTGTGAAGCGTGTTTTGCCGGTTGTTGGAACGAATTTAACTTTGGTAGCGTCGCCCAGAACAGCGGCTGCAACAGCGCGACATACAGATACGTCGAAACCGTCCCAAACACCGTTAGCATCGGCAGCAGCGAAGCCAACGAGACCTGTGGTAACACCACATTTTAGTTCACCGGCAGCTTTGACATCGTCAAGCGTACCAGCGGCAGCTATGCCGGCAACTACAGATGCAGCAGCT
>CAZMMG010000001.1:0-24963 GCA_964567355.1 uncultured Neptunicoccus sp. | reverse complement strand
CCCGCGCTGGCCGCGCGTGCCACCCCGTCCGACACCGTCGAACGGGTTGTTCCGCCGGCCGCCCTTCCGGGGCTTGTTGGCAGCCTGCTGTTGGGGGCAGCGCGGGCCATTGGTGAAACAATGATCGTTGGGATGGCCGCAGGTCTTGCGGCAAACCTTACCGCCAACCCGTTAGAGGCGGTGACAACCATTACTGCACAAATCGTGGCCCTTCTGACCGGCGATCAGGAATTTGACAGTGCCAAGACGCTTTCCGCATTTGCATTGGGCCTGTTGTTGTTCATCGTCACATTGATATTGAATTATATAAGCTTGCGGATCGTCAACAAGTATCGGGAACAATATGACTAGTCCAAACACCACTTTTTTGAAGGGGCAAAAACATTTGACCCGCCGCCACCGCGCAGAGTGGCGTTTCCAATGGCTGGGGCGCATCGCAATCGCGGTGTCGCTTGGCTTTCTTGCATTCATGGTCATATCGATTTTTTGGCAAGGCAAAGGTGCGGTAAGCGTGGCCAAAATCGCCCTGCGTGTCGATCTTTCGGCAGAAATGGTCGACCCGCAAAATATCCGCGGCGCAAGCTTTGACAGGATCATAAAGTCGTCCCTGCGCAACACGTTTCCCGAAGCGAAGAAACGCAAGGAAAAGAAAAGACTTTACGGATTGATCAGCGCGGACGCAGGCTTTCAATTGCGTGAACAGATTTTGACCAATCCCGATTTATTGGGGGCGATCCAAACCGTTTGGGTCAGCGCATCGGATGATGTCGATATGCTGATGAAAGGCGAGATTAATCGCAACGCGCCACAAAGCGACCGCCAACTGGACGATCGGCAAATCGGCTGGATAGATGCCTTATCGGATGCAGGGGCGCTTAAAAGCGTATTCAACACCGGTTTTTTTACCAAGGGTGACAGCCGCGAGCCGGAGTTGGCAGGTATTCTAAGCGCCTTTGTCGGCTCGGCCCTGACCTTGTCCATATGCTTTGCCCTGTCATTTCCCATCGGCATTATGGCGGCGATTTATCTGGAAGAGTTTGCACGCAAAAATCGCTGGTCTGACTTCATCGAGATCAACATCAATAATTTGGCGGCGGTTCCGTCTATCGTTTACGGGCTGCTGGGGCTGGCGGTTTTTCTGGATTTTTTCGGGTTGCCCAGATCATCCCCGCTGGTTGGCGGCTTAGTTCTGTCACTGATGACCCTGCCCACGATCATCATCGCCGCACGCGCCAGCCTGCGGGCGGTTCCGCCCTCTATCCGTGAAGCGGCACTTGGCATCGGGGCAAGCCCGGTGCAGGCAACATTCCACCATGTTGCGCCGCTTGCGATGCCGGGCATGTTCACCGGGGCGATTGTCGGCATGGCGCGCGCCTTGGGCGATACCGCCCCTTTGTTGATGATCGGTATGGTGGCGTTTATCGTGGATATTCCCAAAAACATTCTGGAACCGGCCACCGCGTTACCGGTGCAGATATTTTTGTGGTCAGACAGTCCTGAACGTGGCTTTATGGAAAAAGCATCTGCCGCCATAATTGTGCTTCTGGTTTTTCTCGTGCTGATGAATCTTGTCGCAATCATCCTGCGCAAAAAATATGAAATAAGGTTTTAACAATGATAAAATCACCGATTATTACCGCCAAGAACGTGGATGTTTTTTACGGCGCGAAGCAGGCCTTGGATAAAATCAGTCTTGACGTTCCGGAACATAAAGTCACCTCGCTGATCGGCCCTTCGGGATGCGGGAAAACAACGTTTTTGCGCTGTATCAACCGGATGAACGATCTGGTCGACATTTGCCGTGTCGCCGGCGAGATCAAAATCTCGGGGCAGGATATTTACGCCCCCGAGGTTGACGTGGTCGCCCTGCGCGCCCAAGTGGGTATGGTATTTCAAAAACCGAACCCATTTCCGAAAAGCATTTTTGAAAATGTCGCCTACGGGCCGAAAATTCACGGGCTGACCAAAACCAAAGACGACATGGAAGAAGTGGTTGAGTGGTCTTTGCGCAAAGCCGGGCTTTGGGAAGAGGTCAAAGATCGCCTGAAGGAAACCGGCACCGGTCTTTCGGGTGGGCAACAGCAACGCTTGTGTATTGCGCGTGCCATTGCGGTGAAACCGAAAGTGGTGTTGATGGACGAACCCTGTTCGGCACTTGATCCGATTGCAACCGCCATCATCGAAGAATTAATCGACGAGCTACGTAAAAATTTCACCATCATCATCGTGACACACTCGATGCAACAAGCCGCGCGGGTCTCGCAGCGTACTGCGTTTTTCCATATGGGTAATTTAGTGGAAAGCGGTGCAACCAAGGAGATTTTTACATCGCCTCGGGACGAGCGTACGCAAAACTACATTACCGGCCGGATCGGATAGGAAAGACAGATGGAACAAACACATATTGTAACACGGTTCGATAAAGACCTGAACGAGATTGAAACCTTATTGGTGACAATGGCCGATATGGTGGCAACACAGATCAAACAATCCGCCAAGGCCCTGCAAAACGGGGATACGGTGCTGGCCAAAGAGGTCTCCAAAGGCGATAGTGCGATCAACAAACTGGAAGAGCGTATCGACAAAAAAGCCATCCGCCTGATCGCTTTGCGCCAACCCATGGCCGAGGATTTGCGCAGTGCCATTACCACGCTGAAAGTGTCGACCAGTCTGGAACGGATGGGTGATTACGCAAAAACCCTGTCTTACCGCGTCCGGCAAGTGGATGATTTCACCGCCATCAAACCGGTTTTGCGCAGCATTGTCGAGATGTCGGAAAAAGTCGCCGCTATGCTGGACATTGTTATGGAAGCCTATGTTAACCGGGATCTGGATAAAGCCCAGCAAGCCCGCGATGCAGATCAAGAGATCAACGACAAAACCGACGCTTTATTTCGCGAGCTTCTGACCTACATGATGGAAAATCCACGCAACATCGAACCTTGCACACATTTGTTGTTTATCTCGAAAAACCTTGAACGCTCGGGCGATCAGGTAACCAATATTGCCGAGCAGGTCTATTATCTGGTCACAGGTGAATTGTCGGAAGAATAAGCGGCGCCCAGCCATAGTTATCAGACAGATGGTCCGACTTCGGGCGGAAGTTTAACCTGCTTTGACACGGAATTTCAGGGTTTCTTGAGCCAAATAACATATTGTTTACCATCGGAAACATTACTTGCAACATTAAAGACTTGCGGCATAATCCACCCAAGAGGGGGAAACCACATGGTTTTCTCTGGAATTATGCGAGAAAGATTTATGGCTGCATTTTTAGACGTTAAAAATCTGACAATTGGATTCAAAGCGCCAGAAAACACCATAGATCGCGTTAACTTTTCAGTAGATAGCGGCGAAACACTGGCAATCGTCGGTGAGTCAGGATCCGGAAAAACCCTGAGCTGCCGCGCGATTTTGGGGTTATTGCCGCAAACCGCGCAAATTCGATCTGGTAACATTATGATCCGGCGGAATGACAAACAAACTGATTTGTTACAACTTTCCAACCGCGATTTTCGCTCGATTCGCGGCAACCGTATTTCGATGATTTTTCAAGAACCCATGCGCTCGATGTCACCGCTTCATAAAGTCGGGCATCAGGTCGCGGAAGTGCTGGAATTGCACCGCAAAGGCTCGAAACGGTTGATCAAACAGGATGTTCTGGCCAGTTTCGAGCGTGTTGGTTTTCCCGACCCCAAGCTGGCCTATGCCGCTTATCCGTTCGAGATGTCGGGCGGCATGCTGCAACGCGCCATGATCGCGATGGCGATGATTGCAAAACCCGATTTGTTGATCGCGGACGAACCGACAACGGCGCTTGACGTGACAACGCAGGCGCAGGTTCTGGGCCTGATCAAAACCCTGCAACAGGACACTGGAATGGCCGTTATTTTGGTCACGCACGATTTGGGGGTCGTGGCCAATATGGCCGACAAGGTGGTGGTGATGAACAAAGGCCGGGTGATGGAAAGCGGTGCGGCCCCGCTGATATTGCCGGCCCCGATGCACCCCTATACCCAAAAACTGTTTGCCGCAGCCCCCGCTATTCCCAAAGATGCCGAACCCGTCAGCCCCGTAGTCCATGATGATCTGATCCTGGATATGGGTCACATTTCCAAGACTTTTCAGACCCGTAGCGCATCGCCTTGGAGGCCTGCAGCCCTTGTAAAAGCGGTGCGTGATGTCGAGTTGAAACTGGCGCGCGGCAAAACTTTGGCAGTGGTGGGTGAAAGCGGTTCGGGCAAATCGACCTGTGCACGCATTGCGTTGGGGGCAGAATTGCCGGATACGGGCGGGCATGTCAGGTTTTGCCCCGGCACTGGCGAAGTACCGATAGATGTGCATGCCCTAAGTCGCGATGCGCGCCGCCGGTTTCAACGACAGGCGCAAATGGTGTTTCAGGACCCGTTTTCTTCCCTAAGCCCGCGCATGCAGATCATCGACACATTAACCGAACCCATGGAAATTCACGGCGTTGGCACACGTGCCGACCGCAAAGACCGGGCGCACGAGGTGCTGGCACAGGTCGGGCTGGATTACAGCATGTTGCGCCGCTACCCACATGCTTTTTCAGGGGGACAACGCCAACGCCTGTCAATCGCACGGGCTTTGACATTAAACCCTAAACTGCTGGTCTGCGACGAGCCTACCTCGGCACTGGATGTATCGGTTCAGGATCAAATTCTTGACCTGCTGGAAGAAATCCGCGATGCGCGAAACCTGTCTTATCTGTTCATATCGCATGATCTGGCGGTGGTTTCACGCATTGCCGACGAGGTTGCCGTGATGCGCCGGGGCCGCGTGGTGGAACAGGCCGCACCCTGCACGCTTTTTGCCAACCCGCAGCACCCCTATACCTGCGCCCTGATCGCCGCCCAACCCGAACCCGACATCAGCCATCCGATAGATTTACGGCTGGTGGCCAAAGGCGCCGGTGCGCCCGACACCTGGGCCGAAGCCTTTCGTTTCGAAGATAATATCATACCACCCCTGACCGAGCTGGAACCCGGCCACAAGGTGCGCTGCCATGCTTGAGTTTCGTTTTTTTTGTTGCGTCATTTTAACATGGCTATCTTTAATCAACGCAAGCTATGCCGCCCCTGTTCATGAAAGCCAATTTCTGAAACAGGCGGTCATGGAAAGGTTGTTGCCCCCTGCCAAAAAGCGCATCCCCGAACAACCTCTGATCGTTGATCTGGCCGCAAAAGGCCGCACATTCGGTCATCAGGGCGGCGTGTTACGCAGCATGATTACCCGCGCCAAAGACACCCGCCAAATGGTGGTTTACGGTTATGCGCGACTGGTGATTTATGACGAGAATTACAAATTGCAGCCGGATATTCTGGCCTCTTATGAAAACATCGATAACAAGAAATATATTTTTCATCTTCGCAAAGGGCATAAATGGTCTGACGGCGAACCCTTCGATACTGCCGATTTCGAATATTGGTGGGACGAGGTGGCAAATAATGAAGAATTGATGCCGTCAGGCCCGCCCGAGTTTTTGCGGGTTGAAGGGGAATTACCGAAAGTCTCGTTTCCCGATGATCTGACGGTTATTTACGAGTGGTCAAAACCCAATCCGCAATTCCTGCAAATTTTGGCTCAGGCCCGCCCGCCGTTCATTTATCGCCCCGCACATTATTTAAACAGTTACCACATCGATTTCGCCGATGCCGCGGTTTTGGAGGAAGAAATCAAAGTAAACAAAGTGCGCTCTTGGGCATCATTGCACAATAAAGTCGACAATATGTACAAGTTCGACAATCCCGAACTGCCAACATTGCAGCCCTGGATTATGGCCGGCAAAAGCAACAAAAGCAGGCGTATTTTTATCCGCAACCCCTACTACCACCGCATCGATGCGCATGGCGTGCAACTGCCCTATATCGACCAGGTGGAAATGACCATCGTGGGCGCGGGGCTGGTAGCGGCCAAGGCCAATGCAGGCGAGGTAGATCTGCAGGCACGGGGCTTGGATTTCAAGGATATATCAATCCTGAAAAAAGGTGAAAAAGACAGCGGTAAATACAAGACTTTGCTCTGGGCCAACGGGGTGGCATCGCAAATCGTGATTTATCCCAACCTGAATTTTGCCGATCCCATTTGGCGCAAAACCCTGCGCGATGTACGCTTTCGGCGCGCCTTATCGCTGTCAGTAGACCGGCGCATGATCAATCGCGCCCTTTATTTCGGACTGGCCAAAGAAGGCGCTATGACAGTTCTGCCCACAAGCCCGATGTATGAACCTAAAAATCGGGTGGCATGGGCAGAGTTTGACCCGAAAGCGGCAAATGCGCTGCTGGATGAAATGGGGCTGGATCAACGGCGCGGTGACGGCATACGTCTGCTGCCTGATGGGCGGCCCTTGCAGCTTGTGGTAGAAACCGCGGGCGAACGCCAAGAGGTGGAAAACGCGCTTCAGATCACTGCCGACACATGGCGCGACATCGGTGTCAAGCTGGTCGTGCGCCCGCTTGACCGCGACATTTTACGCTCACGGGTGACAACCGGTCTGGCCATGGCTGCCGTCTGGTTCGGCTGGGACAACGGTATCCCGCAACCCTATACATCGCCCGCCTATCTTGCCCCGCGTTCGCAAGACTTTTTTGCTTGGCCAAAATGGGGACAATATTACATGACTGGCGGAAAATCTGGCGAAAAGATAGATATGCCTGAGCCGCAAAAATTGCTGGATTTGTCGTTTGCATGGGACCGCGCGACAACAACGGCAAAGCGCACTGATATTTGGCATGAAATGTTGAAAATCCATGCAGAGCAAGTTTACGGTATCGGTATTCTGGCCCAAGCACCGCAACCTGTTGTGGTCTCGAACCGTTTGCGCAACGTCCCCGAAAAAGCCATTTGGGCGTGGGATCCGGGGGCGCATTTCGGGGTTCACCGCATGGACGAGTTTTATTTCGATGGCAGCGGGGTGATACAATGAACATTTTGCGCTATGCCACTTACCGTCTGATGACCATGCTTTTGACTTTGCTGCTGGTCTCGGCCCTGATCTTTTTCATCATCAACCTGCCGCCGGGAAATTACCTGACCAACCAGATCGCGGAATTGCAGGCAACGGGGCAGGATGCAGGAGTGGCCAAAGCCCAGTTCTTGATGCATGAATATTCTCTGGATCGCCCCGTGGTGGAACAATACCTGATCTGGATCGGGGCATGGCCCGGCCCTTACGGATTTTCGGGCATGTTGCAGGGGGATTTCGGCTGGTCTTTCGAGTTTGACCAACCGGTGATCGACATTGTCGGCCAAGCCTTGTGGCTGACGGTTCTGGTCAATCTGGCCGCCGTTTTATTTGTCTATCTCGTGGCGCTTCCCTTGGGGGTTCTGGCAGCAGCAAAATCGCAAACATGGGTGGATTACACCGCCTCTTTTATCGGTTATCTGGGCTTGGCAACACCGAATTTCCTGCTCGCCCTGATCCTGTTTTATTATGGACAGAAATACCTCAACATGCCGATTGGCGGGCTGATGGATCCTGCACTGGAAAATGCGCCGATGAGTTTCGTGAAAGTCAAATCCATTCTGATACACCTGATCATCCCGACTTTCGTGATCGGCACCTCTGGGGCGGCGGCGATGATGCAACGGCTGCGGGCCAATATGCTGGACGAGTTGAGCAAACCCTATGTGGAAACCGCGTTGGCCAAAGGCATGTCGCCGGCCGCAATGCTGACCAAATACCCTTTGCGCATGGCGTTGAACCCGTTTGTTGCCGATATTGGCAACCTGTTGCCTTCGATGATCTCGGGGTCTGTGCTGGTCTCGGTCGTTCTGGGATTGCAGACCATAGGCCCCGCGCTACTGACTGCGTTGAAATCGCAAGACCAGTTTCTTGCCGGCTTCATTCTGTTGTTTGTTGCATTTTTGACATTGATCGGCACCATGGTGTCGGATGTGCTGTTGATGCTGCTTGACCCGCGTATCCGCTTCGGAGGGCGCAAATAATGTCGATACTCCCCGATGGCCGCTATATTGATGATGCGCCCTATGATGCGGCGGAAAATATCAGTGCGGTTGAGCGCCCCGACATGGATGCGCCGAACTGGAAACTGGTCTGGCGGCGGTTTCGAAAGCACAAGCTGGCCCTGATCTCGGGGCTGTTTTTGTTCGTCTCCTATTTTATGCTACCGCTCACCGGCTTTGTTGCCCCCTATACGCCGAATGAGCGGCATGCGGATCATCTTTATGCCCCGCCTCAAGGCATTCACCTGTTCGACAAAGGCCATTTTATCGGCCCGTTTATCTATCCGATTACCGCGGTACGCGACTTGGAAAATTTTCGCTGGCGCTACATAGCTGATAAAACCCGCCCGATGCGGCTGGAGTTTTTTTGCCAACGCAGCACCTATCATCTGTTCGGCCTGATCGCGACAAATCATCATCTGGTCTGCGCACCCGACGGGGCCACATTGTTCCTGATCGGGGCAGACGGGCTGGGGCGCGATGTGTTTTCGCGTATCGTTTACGGTGCGCAGCTTTCCCTGACCGTCGGGCTGATCGGGATCATGGTCTCGTTCAGTTTGGGCATATTTTTTGGTAGTATTGCAGGCTATTTCGGCGGCAGAACCGACTGGCTGATCCAGCGCACCATTGAGATTTTACGCTCACTGCCCGAACTGCCCCTATGGCTGGCCCTGTCGGCGGCAGTGCCTTCCAGTTGGGGCCCAGTGACGGTATTTTTCATCATATCGATCATTCTGGGTATTCTGGACTGGCCGGGGCTGGCACGCGCCGTGCGTTCGAAATTCCTGTCATTGCGCGAAGAGGAATTTGTCAAAGCGGCGGAAATGGCGGGGGCAAGCCCGGGCCGGATTATCGCCCGCCATTTGCTGCCGAATTTTTCCAGCCACCTGATTGCCAGTGCCATGCTGTCAATCCCCGCGATGATCCTGGGCGAAACCGCACTGTCCTTTCTGGGCCTTGGCCTGCGTGCGCCCGCTGTTAGTTGGGGGGTGATGCTGAATGACGCGCAGAACCTTGCGGCAATCGAGATTTATCCGTGGATGGCAGCACCCATGGTGATGGTCATATTGGTGGTTTTGGCGTTTAACTTCTTGGGCGATGGTCTGCGAGACTCGCTTGACCCGTACAAAAGTTAAGTAGTTTGCTCATCCGAAGTCGGGATCCTGATCTTCATCCTCTTCCGGCCCCTCCCCTTCGCCAGAAAGAACGGCCCCCGCCACTGCCGTCTTTTGCGCTTCGGTCAAACCCTGCTCGCCCTTACCATCGGCCAAACGCACGGTAACTTCGCGGTGGGCGAACTTGATGCCTTCACGAGCAAACAAATCTCGAATATCTTGAAATACGCGTTTGCGGATCACCCATTGATCTCCAGGTTTTGTCATAAACTTCACCCGAATAATCATCGCCGAATCCTGCATTTCAATCACACCTTGTGATTTTAGAGGTTGCAGGAAGTTATCGCCGATCACGGGGTCTTGCATCAATTCAACACCCAGCTTCTTGATCAGTTTACGGACTTTTTCAACATCAGTATCATAGGTCACCCGAAGCGGCAGTTTCATCATCACCCAATCGCGCGAATAGTTGGTCAGAAACAGAATTTCACCAAAAGGAATAGTGTGCAATGGCCCAAGGTGATGGCGTAATTGGCACGAGCGCACCGAGATTTTTTCAACTGTGCCTTTGACCGAACCCACATCAATATACTCGCCTTTGCGAAACGCATCATCAAGCAGGAAAAATGCGCCCGAGAAAATATCACGCACCAAGGTTTGCGCCCCAAAGCCAATGGCAAGACCGACCACCCCGGCACCGGCAAACAGCGGGCTGACATTGATCCCGATTTGCAACAGCGCGATTAGACTTATGGTGACAACAACCACAACAAGAATAAAATTACGAAACAACGGCAACAGCGTTGCCAGCCGGCTGACATTAGAGGCCCCGCCCGCATCACCCGGCTCGATCGTGATCTCGTCGCCACCCTCGTCTTCGATTTTATTGTCAATCCAGATGCGAAAACTATGATAAACAATATAGCCGATAAAAATAACGACAATCACATCCAGACTGCGCTCTATCGGGGCCTTCAACCCTTTCATGCTGTCACTGATATTCCAGATTGAAACCAAAGACCAAAGCCCGGCACCAAACGCCAGAATTCCGGCCACGCGCCGGGCCAAATCCTCGAAATTACTTAACGGGTGTTTATATGGTTCCTTTTCGAGCGTTTCCGCATCACTGGTGCCGGGGGAAATATCCTCTTCCGCGTGGATCGATTTATTGATCTCATCCAGCGCATTCGCCCGTCGAAAAAAGCGTTCAATCAGATAGTTTATAATCCCGTAAACCACGATGATCGACAGCAATATAATATATGCCCCTAGAACCAAAGGTGTCGAAAGCAGCATTTCCAGCACCAGCCGATAAACCAAATCCGTCCATGCGAACAAAAGATAAAGGATCGCCAACGAGGCCCAGGAGGAGGATACAAATAAATTAAGTTTCGCGGTTGTTTGCGGTTCTTCACCATTACGGATTGCCCGCGATATGGCCTGGCGATTGACCAGAATTAACGCAATATTCAAAACCACAGTAAAAGTGGTGAGAATGGCTGTTATCAAGGCAAAAACATCATAAGTCAGGCCAAGTTCATCAATCCATTCACCAAAGAGAAGGGTGCAAATATCAACGGATGCAACGATGCATAACCAATAATATAACCGAATGGCATCTTTGTTTGAAAATTGTGAAATCCTGTATTGGCAAGCATACGGGGCTAGAACCATGCGCCAAAGCAGGGTCACGAAACGACACCCGGCATAACCAATATTAATCAACGCAACGGTAAACTGCATCGCCGAGTTGGACAAAGGCCCGTATATCGCCGCCCCAAAAACATAAGCCACAGCCATAGAGACCAGCACACCTATGGCACGCAGACAAAAACGTGAAACCAGAAAAGGTAGTTTTTCCACATAACCAACGGGGTTGTCCTTTAGGTGCAGTTCAAAATAATTCTGCACAAAGCGCTTGCCGTATATTTCGCGTTCGGCCAGATACCCGATGGCAAAAAACAACAGCGACAACAGCAGGGCTTTGACGTAAGCCCACAGCTCACCAGTCGGGCTGTTGGCTTTCAGAATATAGTTAACTTCTTCAAATGCACCCGGCAACGCATGCAGGCGTTTCATCAGGATTTCGCGGAATTTAACAACCGAAACCTGCGCTTTCATCAAGCTTGACATATTACTTGGAACTTGGCCCTTGTTTGCCCCGCCGGCATTGCCGCCCAGCGGTTGGCTAAGCGGTTTACCGTGGGTGTCAACAACGATAACCTGCACACCGTTATCAGCCGCTTTGCGCATTATTTCGGCAAAATTATCAGCTTGGGACAGGGTGGCGGTTGGCCCGGTTTTAGGCATAAGAGACACTTGCGACTGTGCTGGAAGTGCCACAAGAAACAGCATGTATAGCACTGTCAGAAACTGGGCAAAAGTTGTGCGCATGGTTTAATCAAACCCTTTAACAATATCGAATATGCAAGCTAGAGCAATGGTGTGAATGGCGCAACCTATTCGCCAACCTGACATATGCTTGGGAATTTATACTCTGGCAATAAAAGCCTGTATATTACATCTATATAGTTGATATCACTTATTAATTTATAATTATTGTGGAAATAAAGATTACAGTAAATCACAGTCTTTTGAAACTTGTGTCAGCAAATGCCCTTTGTTTTACCCACTTTGTCTGTGACTGTATCGGTGCGGCAGTACCTAAAAATACCCTAAGGGCAAACACCGGCTTAAACCTAAAATAATTTCAACCAACCCATGGAAAAAGCAACATGACAAAATCCAGATTTTCGCGCATCCTGCTTTACAGCCATGATACTTTCGGCTTGGGCCATATCAGGCGGTCGCGTACCATTGCCAGTGCTATCACCGCGATGGGAAATAAAACCACGGCCCTGATTTTGACCGGCTCTCCTGTTGCGGGCCGCTTTACCTTCCCCGAACGGGTCGATCATATCAGGTTGCCGGGCGTTACAAAAATGCCCGATGGCTCGTATATGTCCGAAACCCTCGGCATGGGCATCGACGATACAACCACGCTTCGTGCGGGCCTGATCCTGGCAACAATGCAACATTTCAAGCCCGATCTTGTGATCGTCGACAAAGAACCCACTGGTTTTCGCGGCGAATTGCTTTCGGGTTTGAAATGGATAAAGCAAAATTGCCCAAACACCCAAATCGTTTTGGGGCTGCGCGATGTTCTGGATGATCCAAAGCTGTTGACCCCGGAATGGGATCGCAAAGGCGCGATTGCGGCAACCGAAGCTTTTTATGATGAACTTTGGGTCTACGGCCTTAAATCTATTTATGACCCGCTTGCAGGGCTTAGCCTATCGGACAGCATAAAGTCGCGGACGCATTTCACCGGATACCTGCACCGCGAAACCCCGAACGCGCCGCGCCCCCAAGGCGTGCCTTATGTGTTGGTAACGCCGGGCGGTGGCGGAGACGGGGCAGCGATGGTCGATGATGTTCTATCCGCCTATGAGCAAGACCCGACCCTTATACCAAACGCCTATCTGGTTTACGGGCCGTTTCTAACCGGCGATGCAAGGGCCGCATTTGAAGCAAGGGTGGCTAAATTGAATGGCCGGGTCAAAAGCGTAGGCTTTGACAGCCATATGGAAACCCTGATGTCAGGTGCGCTTGGGGTTGTGGCTATGGGCGGCTACAATACGTTTTGCGAAATACTGTCATTCGATAAACCCGCCGTGATTGTCCCGCGCACAAAACCCCGCCTTGAACAGTATATCCGTGCCAAACGCGCCGAAGACCTGGGCCTGATGCGGATGATACACACCGAACACGGTCAGTATGACCCAGCGATTATGGCGGATGCCATTCGCCATCTCGCTCGGCAAAAACCGCCTTCAGCAATAGACATTCAAGGATTGCTTGGCGGCTTGGAAGCCATTGCACAGCGCACCCAAAGCCTATTAAACAAAACCACGGTTCAGGCAGCAGAATGACCGATAAATCCCCCCCAACCCTTGCGGTTGTGGTCAAAGGCTGGCCGCGACTTTCGGAAACATTTATCGCACAGGAATTACTGGCACTGCAAGATCGGGGGCTGGCTTTTGAAATCTGGTCACTGCGCTTCCCGACCGATAAAAAGACCCATCCTTTGCACCAAAAAATCACTGCGCAGGTGAAATACCTGCCAGAATATCTACACGCGGAACCCATGCGGGTTTGGCGAGCATGGCGGGCCGCCCGCAGCTTGCCGGGGTACCAAAAAGCACGGGCCGCATGGTGCGCGGATTTTGCCCGCGACAAAAGCCGCAACCGCATCCGCCGCTTTGGGCAGGCTTGCGTTTTGGCCACAGAACTGCCGGGCAGTATATCAGGCTTATACGCCCATTTCATGCACACACCCTCCTCGGTCGCCCGCTATGCGGCAATCATGACTGGCCTTGAATGGGGGTTTTCTGCGCATGCCAAAGATATCTGGACATCGCCAGACTGGGAAAAACGCGAAAAACTGACGGCTGATAACCATGGTGCTAGCTTCGGTGTAACCTGCACCCATTACGGTGCGCAGCATTTACGCGGTTTGGCGGACAGCCCTAAACGCATTGATCTGGTCTATCACGGGCTTGATTTGTCCCGCTTCCCTGCCCCTCCCGAACGGTTACCGGAAAACCCACATGGCCCGTTACAGTTCCTGTCTGTCGGGCGTTTGGTTCAGAAAAAGGGCTTTGACCGTCTGATAGATGGGTTGGCCCTGTTGCCGAAAGATATGACGTGGCATTGGACACATATCGGGGGCGGCGACCTGAAACAGAGCCTTCAAGCGCAAGCCCGAAAGGCAGGGATGCTGGACCACATAACATGGCGCGGGGCTTGCGACCAACCACAGGTGATTGCCGCCATGCGCAAAGCCGACATTTTCATCTTGCCCAGCCGCATAGCCGATGACGGTGACCGTGACGGTTTGCCCAATGTGCTGATGGAAGCGGCTTCGCAAAAACTGCCGATCCTTTCTGCAGATGTATCCGCCATTCCCGAGTTCATCGACACTGGCACCCACGGTATACTTGTGCAAGACGACCCAGCAGAATTGACCGCCGCACTTACCGAAATGGTCGAAAATCCTGCCAAACGCATGCAATACGCCAATGCCGCCTATGAGCGTTTGGTGGCTGATTTCGGCATGGACGCAGGCATCACAAAGCTGGCAGCCCGTTTGCATGCCTTATGTGCAAACAGCTAGGCTGATCCCATGCACAGTATCGCCTTTTATGCCCCGATGAAACCGCCAAACCACCCGACACCCTCGGGGGACCGCGCCATTGCGCGGGGCCTGTTACAGGCGTTGGGGACAAAGGCAAGGTTGGCTTCAAGTCTGAGGGCCTATGACGGCAAAGGCGATACAAGACTACAGGCAGATTTAATCGCACAGGCCGCGCCCGAGGCCAATAAACTGATAGAACAAGGCCGTAAAGACAATTGGAGGCTTTGGTTTAGCTATCACAATTATTACAAAGCCCCCGACTTGATCGGCCCGGTTGTGTCCAAAGCCCTGAACATCCCCTACATCCTGCTGGAAGCCACCCGCGCCAAAAAACGACTAGACGGGCCTTGGGCAGATTTTGCCTGCCTTGCCGAAGCTGCCTGTGACCATGCGGATATGATCCTCTATTTCACCCAACAGGATCGCCAAGCATTGGAAGCCTATCGCCACCACGACCAACTAATCACTTACCTGCCGCCGTTTCTGGCCGACAACCAAACCGTACAGGTGCGCAATAAGCCAAAAGACAACACACTTCTAAGCATCGGCATGATGCGCAAAGGGGCGAAAGTACAATCCTATGCGCTGATTGCACAGGCCCTTGGCGCCTTGAAATCCCCCGACTGGAGCTTGAATATCGTCGGCGACGGCCCTGCGCGGACAGAGCTAGAAGCGATGTTTGCGCCATTTGGCAAGCACGTCACGTTTCTGGGACAATTGGATAAAGCCGCGATTTGCGCAGAATACACAAAGGCCAGCGTATTCCTTTGGCCCGGCGTCGATGAAGCCTTTGGCATGGTTTATCTGGAAGCCCAAGCCGCAGGCCTGCCCGTGGTCGCACAAGACCGCCCCGGTCTGCGCGATGTCATCGACCCCAAAACGGTGTTATCTTCGGTGGATAATACCGGTGATATGGCCCGCAGGGTTGACCGGCTTTTACATGACGCCGGACATTGGCAAAACCGCAGCCAGTCGGGCATAGACTATATAGAGCAGGCCCACCTTATGGGTGCTGCCCGCAGAAACCTTATGACCGTGCTTGCCCCCTTTACAGGATCAAACCCATGACCAAACTTGCCCTTATCCGCCACGGTCACACCGCGTGGAACCGCGCAGGCCGCATCCAAGGCCGCAGCGATATAGCACTTGATCTGGATGCGATTACCGAACTGTCAGGCTATAGGCTGCCCACAGGCTGGGCCGATGCAGCCCTTGTTTCCAGCCCGTTAATGCGTGCGGCCCAAACCGCTGAAATTATTGCAGGGCGCAAGCCCGAAATTGTCGTTGCGTTGACCGAAATGAACTGGGGCGACTGGGAAGGCTTGCGCGGCATTGATCTAAAAGCCGAGCCCGCATCGGGATTTCGCGATATTGAACAATGGGGCTGGGATTACCAGTCGCCGGGTGGCGAAAGCCCAAGGCAGGTCTGGGACAGGATTGCGCCTTGGGTTGCGGGCCTCAAAACCGATACTGTCGCGGTTTGTCATATCGGCATCATGCGGATGATACTGGCCAAAGCCACCGGCTGGAATTTCAACGGCCCCGCCCCGTTCAGGATCAAACGCAATCGTCTGTTCGTGGTTGAACTTGGGGACGGCCTGCATCTGGCAAATGCTGATCCCGTCAGACTGGAGAAACGTTAATCATGCAAGTTCTGATCGTCGTCACCCACCTGCTTGGCACCGGCCACCTAAGCCGCGCCTTAACCCTTGCGCGGGGTTTTGCGGCAGCGGGTCATAGCGTGACAGTGCTTAGCGGCGGCATGGCTGCACCGCATTTGAATGCGCGCGGTGTCAGCTTGCAGCAACTGCCGCCACTACGATCGGACGGTACTAATTTTACTACGCTTTTGACGGCGAATAATACGCTTGCCGATGCGGATTATTTAGACCGGCGCACCCAGACGATTTTGGCACGGTTTCACAGCCTGAAACCCGATGTGCTGATCACCGAACTATTTCCCTTTGGTCGTCGCATTCTACGCACCGAATTTCTTGCGCTGCTCACAGCCGCAAAAATCCGCCAAAAACCCTGCCTAATCCTAAGCTCGATCCGCGATATTCTGGCCCCGCCATCAAAGCCCGAAAAGGCGATAAAAACCGATCAGATCATTACAGATTTCTACGACGGCGTATTGGTGCATTCCGATGCCAATACCACGCCTTTGCGCCAAAGCTGGCCTGTGTCTGACATGCTGGCGTCAAAGCTGCATTACACTGGCTATGTCGCTCCTGCCGCCGCAGGCCCACACCCTGATCAGTTGGGACAAAACCAAATTATCGTTAGCGCAGGCGGTGGCGCGGTTGGCAGCACCATTTTCGAATGTGCCGTGCAAGCCGCACGTCTGAACCCTGCTTTGAAGTGGCGCATGTTGATCGGGGGGGCTAACCCCGCACCCGAAATCGCGCGGTTGCAACACTTGGCCAAGGGCAGCGCGATGACGGTTGAACCCGCCCGCCCCGATTTTCGCCAACTGCTGTACCACGCCGCAGCCTCGGTCAGCATGTGCGGCTATAACACAGCACTTGACCTGCTGCAGGCTGGCACTCCGTCTGTGTTTATCCCGTTTGATGACGGCGGCGAAGTGGAACAAACCTTGCGGGCGAAAAGCCTGGCCAAGCAGCCCAATTTTACGGTGGTTCCGAGCTGGGATTTAACCCCTCAAAATCTGCTGGATGCGCTGCAATCCGTGCAACATGCCGGACGTTTTCAAAGTGATGCGTTGGAGTTTAACGGGGCTGATCAGAGCGTGCGGATTACGGCAGAACTGGTGGGGAGCTTATGACCATTTGGCAGCCCTTAACCGATGAACTTCAGCTTTGGCAGGACGCAGGCCTGACCTTACCGTTCTGGTGGCGCGATGATGATGCAATAAACCCAAGTGCAGGGCTGGACACCCTGATCACGCTCACCACTGATTTTGATATTTCGTGCCATCTGGCGGTGATCCCGAAATTTGCAACCCCTGCCCTTGCCAAGCGCATTGCATCCGCCCCGCAAATCATTCCGGTTGTACATGGTTGGGCGCATGAAAATCACGCACCCAAGGGACAGAAAAAAACCGAATTCGGCACCACACGCCCGATTGAGGATTGTGCCAGCGATGCACTTAACGGCCTTGAACGGCTGGCCGATCTGTTCGGCGTTCGGTTACAACCTATGTTCGTGCCACCGTGGAACCGCGTCACCCCTGAACTTGGCCAACATCTGGTGGCAATCGGGTTTGACGCGCTATCGACCTATGCCCCGCGCAAATCTCGCTTTGCCGCCGCTGGTCTGGCACAGATAAACACCCATATTGACCCGATAAACTGGCGCGGTGACCGCTCGCTGGTCAGGGCAGATACGCTTGTGGCGCAAACCGTTACCCTGCTGCAAGACCGCCGCTTGGGTCGCGCCGGCAATGCCGAGCCTTTGGGATTGTTGACCCATCATCTGGTGCATGATGATGCAATATGGGGCTTTGTGAAACAATTCCTCACAATCATGCGAGAGGGCCCGACAAAAGCTTTCCGCTATGGCCACGACCGATTAGATTAACCAAAAGGAACCTACAATATGAGCCGCCTTGAAAGTATGATGCGCCGCCTGACCGCCCAAAAACTGGGGCTGGAATGGGCTGCTGAAAAAACCGCTGACCTTGCAGGTGGGGCGCTGGAAATCGGGCTGGGCAACGGGCGCACTTACGACCATATGCGCGAGATTTTACCGAAACGCCATATTTGGGTGGTCGACCGGATTTTGCAATGCCACCATTCCTGCATCCCGCCGACGAAATATTTCCTGCAAGGTGAAGCCGGGCTGATGTTGCAACGGCTGAAAAGCGAAAACCGCAAAATCGCCCTAGCACATTACGATTGCGGCATGGGGGTGAAGGAAAAAGACGTGGCCGAAGCGGCAATGCTCAGCCCGAAAATCGCCGCTGTGATGGCCCCGGGAGGCATTATTGTATCAGGGCAACCCTTGGTCGGCATCCACCAAGTAGACGGGCCTGACGCCATCGCCCCCGACCGCTATTATTTTTATCAAACCTGAAGGGTTGCTTGCGTGTTAAAACTTGAAAACACAAAAATCGCGGTGATCGGATTGGGCTATGTCGGCCTGCCCTTGGCGGTGGAATTCGGCAAATCGCACCCGACTATCGGCTTTGACATCAGTGACATTCGCATTGCACAACTGATTGCAGGACATGATAGTACACTGGAAACCAGTGCCGATGATCTAAAGCATGCACCCCATCTACAGTTTACCACCGCACTGGACGGTCTGCGCCAGTGCAACGTCTATATCGTCACTGTCCCCACCCCGATCGACGCTTACAAACGCCCGGACTTAACCGCACTTTTGGCTGCATCCAACAGCGTTGGGCAGGTCATCGCGCAGGGCGATGTGGTGATCTTTGAAAGTACGGTTTACCCGGGCGCCACCGAAGAGGATTGCATCCCCGTGATCGAGGCCGCGTCAGGCCTGACCTTCAACGTAGATTTCTTTGCCGGTTACAGCCCCGAGCGGATCAACCCCGGCGACAAAACCCACCGCCTGCCCGACATCAAAAAGGTTACATCTGGATCGACGCCGGAAGCGGCACAATTTGTCGATGCGCTTTACCAAACCATCATCACCGCTGGCACCCATCTGGCCCCCTCGATCAAGGTTGCAGAAGCCGCCAAGGTGATTGAAAACACCCAGCGCGATGTCAATATCGCCTTGATAAATGAACTGGCCCTGATCTTTAACAAGCTAGATATTGACACGGTGGATGTGCTGGAAGCCGCCCGAACCAAGTGGAATTTCCTGCCCTTCACACCGGGTCTTGTCGGCGGGCATTGCATCGGGGTCGATCCCTATTACCTGACCCACAAAGCGCAAGCTGTGGGTTACACCCCCGAGGTGGTTCTGGCCGGACGGCGGATCAACGACGGCATGGGGGCCTATATTGTATCCCGGGTTTTGCGTGAAATGATCGCTCGTGAAATTCCTATCAAGCGGGCGCGAGTGCTGGTCATGGGGGCAACCTTTAAGGAAAACTGCCCCGATACCCGCAATTCGCGCGTGGTCGATATCATCAATGAATGCTGCACCTTCGGCATGCAGGTCGATGTGTTTGATCCTTGGGTCAGTACCATGCCGGAAGTCGATTGTGCCATCGAGACAATCGCAAGCCCTGAAAACGGGACTTACGATGCGGTTATTCTGGCAGTGGGCCATGATGCGTTCAAAACCCTTGGGCTTGAAGCCATCCAAAGCTACGGCAGGCCTGCGCATGTATTGATGGACGTCAAAGCCGTGTTTCCAAAAACACAGGGTGTTTTACGGATTTAGGGTCTATTGACATTCGTGCTATACAAAGACGTACAAACCCTATAGCTGCCAGCCCCTGAACTGATGAAAAGCCAAACCCCGTGATACAAACCTTAAGCGACGCCCTTGAACAGCGCGGCTATACTGCCCTGACCGCTGTGCAAGAGGCTGTGACAAACCCCGATTTTGAAACCTCTGACCTGCTGGTATCCGCCCAAACCGGCTCTGGTAAAACCGTTGGTTTCGGGCTGGCAATTGCCCCGACGATATTGGGGGACGCCGCGAAATTCGACCGCGCGACCAAACCCCTCGCACTTATCATTGCGCCGACCCGCGAACTGGCATTGCAGGTCAAACGCGAACTGGCTTGGCTTTACGCCAAATCCGGTGTCGTCATGGCATCGTGTGTCGGCGGCATGGACATGCGCGAAGAACGCCGCATCTTGAGCAAAGGCGCACATATCGTTGTCGCCACGCCGGGCCGTTTGCGCGATCACATCATGCGCGGATCATTGAAAATGGATCATCTACGTGCCGTGGTTCTGGATGAAGCCGATGAGATGCTTGACTTGGGCTTTCGCGAAGATCTGGAATTTATTCTGGGCGAGGCCCCTTCGACACGCCGCACCTTGATGTTTTCGGCCACTGTGCCACGCAGCATCGCTGCATTGGCCAAAAGCTACCAAAAAGACGCCGTACGCGTGGTGACAAAAAACGAAGAAACCCAACACGCCGACATCGCATACCGCGCCATGAACGTGGCCCCGCGCGACGGGGAAAATGCGATCATCAATGTATTGCGCTTCTATGAAGCCCCGAATGCGCTGGTATTTTGCAATACCCGAGACATGGTCAACCGACTGACCACACGGCTGTCGAATCGCGGATTTTCAGTTGTTGCACTATCAGGTGAGTTGTCCCAGAATGAGCGCACCCATGCGCTGCAAGCCATGCGCGACGGGCGCGCAAGGGTTTGTGTAGCCACCGATGTGGCGGCGCGCGGTATTGATTTGCCCAACCTTGATCTGGTGATCCACGCGGACATCCCCCAAAGCCACGAAACCCTGCTGCACCGCTCTGGCCGCACGGGTCGCGCCGGGCGCAAGGGTGTCAGTGCGCTGATAGTCCCTGGCAAAGCTCGCCGCAAAGCCGAACGAATTTTGCAAGGCGCCAAAGTCAAAGCCGAATGGTGCGAAGCCCCGTCTGCAAACGCAGTCACAGGCCGCGACGAAGAACGCTTGTTGACTGATCCCACATGGCAACAGGAAGCCACCACATCCGAAACCACAGCCGCCGCTAAATTGCTGGAAGTGCACAGTCCTGAAAAAATTGCAGCGGCTTATTTGCGCTTGTATAAATCCGGTCGCTCCGCCCCCGAAGAATTGTCCCCATCAGGAGCAAAAGACGCTCCGCGCGCGCGTGCCGCCTTTGGCCCAACCGTCTGGTTTGCCCTGACAGGCGGACGCGAGGCAGGGGCTGAACCGCGCCGTTTGTTGCCGATGCTTTGTAAGGCGGGCAACATTACCAAGGACGATATTGGTGCTATCCGCGTACAAAAAAACGTGTCATTCATCGAAATCCGCCAAGCCAGTGCGGCAAAATTTATCAAAGCTATCGGGCCTAATCTGAGGGTTGAAGATAACGCCACCCTCACGCAGCTTGAAAAACCTCCGGCGGCGGCAAACACACCGCGCCCAAGTTTTTCCGACCGCCAGCGCGACCGAAAAGACAAAGGCCCAAAACGCAAATCCTCCAAGCAGCAGGCCGCCGATCATAGCAATCGCGAGGAACGGAATAAGGCTAAAAAAACGCGCCGCCCTAAATCCAAAGGCATCCCGCATTCCAATGAAAATTGGGAAGCGGAATTAAAACGGCTTGAAGGCGCGGTGACCGCATTAAAGCCAAGACGCAAAAATGAAAATTCCGACAGTTCGGGAAAGAAAGAGAAAACCGCGAAAAGCCCAAGTGCCAAGAAACGCGGTAAAGATTTCACCAAAAAGAACAAAACCTGATGCAACGTATCCTGCGGCTTTAATCCTCGTCGATCTCCGACACCAGACGCGTCTCCAGCAATTGCCCGTGACGGTACAATATCGGATAGGCGATGGAAGCGATTTGTGAATTCAGGTCTTTCAAGGCCCGCAAGGTTTCAAGATGCAGGTCACTGCTTTCAAGACTGATCTCTTCGCTGTGGCGAATGCGCTTCAGGTGCTTCTTGCGACTGCGCCGCTCGGCCTTGGCCATTTCGTTCTTTTCTTCCATCAACAAACGTGCAGCTTCCAGGTCTTCAGATACCAGAACATCAAACGCCAGCGTCATATTGGACACGACTTTTTCGTGCATATTGCGCAATTCTTCCCAACCCGCTTCTGAAAAACGAATGTCCTGATTGGCTTTGGTTGCGGCCAATTGCATCAACCGCTTGGCAACAATATCGCCCGCCGTTTCCAGATTGATCGCGTATTCCGCCAACTCTCGCACTTTACGTCCCTCAACCTTGCTCAGCTTGGAGTTTGGCATTTGGGACACATAGCGGCGTATGCCGTCAAGAGCGTGGTTAACATATTCGTCTTCTTGGCATGTTGCCTTGATTTTATCCAGATCACCATCCTTGTAACGGTCGATAATCGTGCGCATCATATGTTCCAGAAGCTGGCTCATTCTAATGACTTCACGGCGCAAACAGGCCAAAGACAGGCGCGGGGAAACAAGGGCGGTTTCATCCAAAGCTGAAATAGCAATGACGTTTTCTTCGCCGGCATCTTTGCTACCGATATCGGGCGTAAGCTGCTCGAATGGCCCTTTCAAAAGCCCCGTAATTGGTAGAAACAGCAGCAATAATGCATTAAAAGCCAGATGCGTGTAAACAACGATTTGCGGCGGGCTGATACCGTCCATATACTGGGTAAGATGAAACGTATTTACCGTAAAAAGCGCGATTACCGCCAGTATACCACGCAGGAATAAATTAGCATAAGGGATCCGCCTAGCGGCGGCATTCATATCGCGCGACAACCAGATCGGGATCACCGCACTACCCAGATTGGCCCCTAATACAAGCGAAACACCTGCCGCCAGCGGCACGGCCTGAATAGCCACCAAAGTCACGCAAAGCAGCACTACGGCTACGCTGGAATGCATCAAAACCGCGACACTTGCCCCGACCAGAAAGGCGGTCAGAAAATCGCTTTCCAGATAGCCTGCAATAGCTGGCAAAAAGGCACTGTTGCGGATCGGGTCCATGGTTTCACGCAAAAACCGCAACGAGATCAGAATAAACGCAATCCCAAGAAGTATCCTTCCGGCCTGCTTTAGGGTGCGTCGATCGGTTTTTACGAAAAACCAACCGCCTAATGCCAACAGGATCGGCACCAACCAATCGAGACGAAAAGACAAAAGTTGCACCACAATGGCCGAGCCAAGATCAGCCCCCAGAACAACCGACAGCCCCGCCCCGAAACCAAGCGTGCCAACGCTGGCAAAGCCCGCCACCAGAAGCGCCACCGCAGCCGAACTTTGCAGCACCATGGCCAGCACAGTCCCCATAGCGGCGGCTTTTACAGGGTTTTGATTTTGTGTGACAATCCGCTTGAAAGACGCACCAAACGCCCGCTCTATACCGGTCTGAACCATGCGCACAGCATAAAGCAGCAGCATAATCGCACCCATAAGCGAGGTTAAAAATTGTAATATTACCATACGTCTTGTTCTTTCAAACCAACCCTAAAACGTTGATCACCTTTATGTCCAGACAGACTGTTATAATAGCTTACAGGGTAATGTCTATCGCTCTATTTCAAATGCGTCTGTTGAAAATTCAACTCTACTCGTCCAGCCGTTTGCCCGTTTCGACATCAAATAAATGAAGTGCTTCCTTGCGAGTGCTGAACGACAGAACTGAACCGGTTTCTGCGGTTTGAATACCATCTATACTGGCCACAAAAGCCGAATTCGTACCTTGCAAAATACCGTGTACCAGCGTGTTGGCACCCAGTTGTTCCAACATCTCAACTTCCAGCTTGATCGCACCTTTGGCATCAGGAACCAAATGTTCGGGGCGCACCCCGAATGTGACTTGCCCCGAGGCTTTCGATACACTGCCCAACCTGACCCCGTTTGACAAAGTGATCACCCCGTCGGTGATTTCGGCGGGGGTAAAATTCATCGACGGGCTGCCGATGAAGCCCGCAACAAACAGGCTGGCAGGGTGCTGATACAGCTCGATCGGGGTGCCAAACTGTTCTACATATCCGCCGTTCAAAACCATCAAACGATCACCCAGCGTCATCGCTTCTACCTGATCGTGGGTCACATAGATCGAGGTCACACCAAGGCGTTTTTGCAGCTTGCGGATTTCAAGGCGCATCTGCACCCGCAGTTTCGCATCCAGATTTGACAATGGCTCGTCAAACAAAAACACCGAGGGTTCACGCACAATCGCGCGGCCCATCGCCACCCGTTGGCGTTGGCCACCTGACAATTGACGCGGACGCCGGTCAAGGTATTCGCGGATTTCCAAAATATCGGCGGACTCTTCCACACGGCGGCGAATTTCGTCTTTGGCAATTTTGCGGATTTTCAAGCCGTAAGCCATATTTTCGCGCACCGTCATATGCGGATAAAGCGCGTAGTTTTGAAACACCATGGCAATATCGCGGTCGGCTGGCTCCAAGTTGTTAATCACTTTACCCTGAATGGAAATTTCACCCGACGTGATGGTTTCCAAGCCTGCGACCATACGCAACAACGTTGACTTTCCACAGCCCGACGGGCCGACAATCACCACGAACTCGCCATCATGAACATCACCCGCCACGTGGTGCAACACTTCGGTTTTCCCGTAAGATTTCGTCAGGTTATCAAGCTTAATCTCAGCCATGGTCGGGCTTCCTATTTATCGGTTTCTGTCAGGCCTTGCACAAACAGTTTTTGCATTCCAATCACCACCAATATGGGCGGTAGCATGGCTAAAAGGGCAGTCATCATGATGATATTCCATTGCGGCGATTGTTCCGCCGACTCCAGCATCTGTTTGATGTTCATCACAATCGTGGTCATGTCCGTATTGGTAGTGACCAACAACGGCCATAAATACTGGTTCCAGCCGTATATAAACATAATCACAAAAAGCGCTGCAATATTGGTGCGGCTAAGCGGTACCAATATATCCCAGAAAAACCGCATCGGCCCGGCCCCGTCAATCCGCGCACTTTCCAGCATTTCATCGGGAATGGTCAGGAAAACCTGCCGAAACATGAAAGTGGCCGTAGCCGAGGCAATCAACGGCAGCGACAAGCCCCAATAGCTGTTAAGCAACCCCAAGTTTGCCACCACTTCGAACGTCGGCAGGATGCGCACCTCGAC